>CAZFKK010000283.1:0-4212 GCA_964519735.1 uncultured Taibaiella sp. | reverse complement strand
CCTACTTCATCCGCTCAATAATCCCGGTAGTAGAAAATCCAGGTACCGTAGGAATGATCACCACCTGCCCCCCGTAGCCTGCAACCAGCTCATGCCCTACTACGGTCTCCGGGGTATAGTCGCCACCCTTTACCAGGACATCCGGGCGGATAGCCTGGATCAGTTGGATCGGGGTAGGTTCATCAAACAAAACCACGGCATCCACAAACAGTTGCGCTGCGAGCAGCATAGCCCGGGAATGCTCCTTATTGACCGGGCGGTCTTCCCCTTTTAGCTGCCGGACCGAGGCATCTGTATTGAGGCCCAATACCAACCGGTGCCCTAGTTCTGCCGCTGCCAGCAACAATTGGATATGACCCTGGTGCAGGATGTCGAAGCAGCCATTGGTGAACACGATCTTTTCCCCTTTGAGCCGCCAGCCGGCACAAAGATGTACCAGTGTTTTGATATTCATGATTCTATCTTGTACCTGTGCTTGTTTGCCCTGCATGATAGGAACGATTATAAAGTGGTAAAATAATTAATGCGGCCAGCCCCAATATCAGGACAATGCCGGTTTGAGCCATCCAGCTTACCCAGCCAAAAGCGTTGCCTACGGGGAAAGAGATGCCGTAGAGCAGGAGGATACTGGCTACAATAGGCGGGTAAGCGCCGATGCCACCGGGGGTGACGATCATGGCTACGCTGCCAAAAACAACAATAGACATGCTGGCTAAGGGTGCTACCTGTGCTAATGCCGGCATGGCTAAAAACCCCAGGTTGATCACCACGGTGTACATGGTCCATATCAATAAGGTATAAAGCAGGAAGGCGCCCTTCTTTTTGACCTGGCCGATGGCTTTCAGCCCTTCTCCGATACCCTTTATGAAATGGCCTGTTTTGGAATTTCTGATCCTCCTGTAGAGGAACACCATGCCGGCAATACCGATCAGGAGTATGCCGGCAAGCACTGCAAGCCTCAGCCCGTAAATATTGCCCCGGGCATCCAGGAAAACCTTTGCCATGATCTGGTGATACAGGTCTGATGCATAAGGATAAATGATATCATATTGAATCACTACCGTGATGAAGGCGATAATGACCAGGCAGACCATATCAAAGGCCCTTTCTGCTACGATGGTGCCTACCATCTTATCTACCGGCACTTTTTCATATTTAGCCAATACCGTACATTTGGCCACTTCTCCTGCCCGGGGCAATAAGATATTGACCAGGTAGCCTATAAGCACTGCAAGAGTCGTATTGGTGGTAGAAGGGTAGATATGCAGGGGTTGCAGCAGCAGTTTCCAGCGTAAAGCCCGGAACCAGTGGGATAAAAAGCCGATCCCGAATACGGGGAGGGCCATCCACCAGTGAACATGACGGATAGACGCAAACATTTTGGATTTATCCTCTGCGGTCATAGCATTATACTGCCACAGGATGAGGGCGATGCCCAGACCCAAAAAAAGGATTAATTGCAGGATGCTGGACAGGGTCTTTTTTGACATGGAGCTTGGGAGTATTCCTTATCCGGGAAAATATTCATTACAGGGCATTCCCTTCTTTCGGGAAAATAACGGTAGGTTTGAACGTTTTAGCCAGCTCGAAATCCATAGTGGCATAGGCAATAATGATCACTATGTCGCCGGGACTGACCTTCCGGGCTGCAGGTCCGTTAAGGCAGATCTTGCCACTTCCCCGTACCCCTTTAATGATATAAGTTTCCAGGCGCTCCCCATTATTTACATTCACGATCTGCACTTTTTCATGTTCGATCATATTGGCTGCTTCCATCAGATCTTCGTCGATAGTGACACTGCCAATATAGTTCAGATCCGCTTCGGTAACCACCACACGATGCAGTTTGGATTTTAATACCTGAATTTGCATAAATAATTACAACGTTTTGCGTCGCAAAGCTACAAAGAATATATAATATCCCTGCGGTATCCCCCCGTCTTTACCTGCCGGAAGCAGCTAATATTATACTTTATAAAAATTTTCGCTTATTTTCGCCTCATAAAATTTAATAGCGATGAATTTTCCTGAAAATCTGAAGTACACCAAAGACCATGAATGGGTGTTACTGGAAGGCGATGTAGCAACAGTAGGTATCACCGATTTCGCCCAGCGTGAATTGGGAGATATCGTTTACGTGGAAATTGAGACCGTAGGACAAAGTCTGAAGGCCGAAGAAATATTCGGATCGGTTGAAGCCGTAAAAACTGTGTCGGACCTTTATTTACCTGTTTCAGGTACCATTACCGAACTGAACGAAGAGTTGGCCGGTGCCCCGGAATCTTTAAACCATGACCCTTATGGTAAAGGCTGGATGATCAGGGTGAAAGTAGATAATCCGGCTGATGTGGAAGGGCTTCTGGATGCCAAAGCATATGAAGAGTTGGTAGGATAAGATATTTTGCAGACACGTAATGAGGCAGAAAGGATAAGGATAATACAGGATAACTGTTATTATCCTTATCTTATTTAATTGACCAGGAGCCGGATCACGCATTTTGTTAAATGCAGCAACCGGAATTCCTGCCCGCTATCGGACATTGACGAAGAAATCTGTTAAATCCTATTTTTTTACTTAAATATTAAGCTTATGTACACAGGTATGTTACACTTACACAGTGTGTTACGCTGGGTGGTTTTAATCGTAGCCTTATGGGCGATCATCAAAATGGCTGCCGGGTTGAGCGGCCGTAAGCCATTTGGCGCTTCAGACAAACGTCCGGCCTTATTTTTCCTGATTACAATGGATTTGCAACTGTTGGTAGGCCTTTACCTGTACTTTGCAGGCCCCTGGGGACTTAAAAATATTCAGAGCATGGGTATGGGCGAAGTGATGAAAAATGCCGCTACCCGTTTCTTTGGCATCGAACACCTGGTGGGTATGCTCCTTAGTGTGGTCCTGGTGCATATAGGCTACGCGATCTGTAAGAAACCTATGGAGGATAAAAAGAAATTTACAAAGGTGTTCTGGTTGTTCCTGGTAGCCCTGGCGGTTATCCTGGCCTTTGTTCCCTGGCCTTTCCGGGAAGTATTGGGAAGGGGATGGATGCCGAATACCTAGATCCGCTTCTCCTGTCCTATAAGTAATAGCCTACACAGCCGTCACCTGTTCAGGGACGGCTGTTATTCCAAAATGCCTGACACAGAATGCTGTTGCGTTATCTTTATGTCCTGTATGTAGTGACGGCTTTTGTCGTTTTGTTCCTCTTATTGTTCCCGTTTTTTCTATTACTGAGTTTCCTGGGCATCCGGGGTCGTAAACTGATCTGGCAATTGATCCGGGGCTGGAGTTACCTCTGGTTTTTTATGATCGGTATGCCTGTCCGGCGGATCTGGAAGCAAGAACCGGTCCGGGGCAAACATTACATCGTTGTGGCCAATCATGCCTCCTACCTGGATACGGCTTTGATTTTCAGAGTGATTCCGTTTTATGTACGTCCATTGGCCAAGAAAGAACTGGTCAGGATTCCGCTCTTTGGTTTCCTGTACAGGCAAATGGCCGTCCTGGTGGATCGGGATAATCCTAAAAGCCGTCTGAAAAGTGTGCAACATTTAAGACGCACCCTACAAAGAGAAGGCAGCATTTTTATTTTTCCTGAAGGGGCTTTTAATGAGACCACTCAGCCTTTGGCTCCCTTTTATAATGGCGCTTTCCGGTTGGCCTTACATACCGGCACCCCTATTTTACCGGTGCTTTTCCCCGATACGGCAAAACGATGGAGTCCCGGAGGGTTCTGGAAATGGACGCCGGGGACCAATCGCGCCGTATTTCTGCCGGAAGTAAGTGTAGTAGGGCTGGGCAAGGACGATGTAGAACTGCTGAAAAATAAAGTACGGCAGTTGATGCAGGAGGCTTTGCTGGAGCTGCGGTAGCAAAATGATTACAGCGGCCGGCATGATAAATTCTTTTGCCTTACGATACAATTTTGATCCTTATGATTCGTTAATTAGGTTAACATTGGGAAAAGTGGCTACCTAAGTATAATTTTCTTGCCGTTTTTCTATTAAAACCCCTTTTTATATGCTAAAGTCATTAAGTTCTGGTGTAGCAATGCTATTAATAGCCTTGATTTTGTTCGCGACCCCATCCTGTAAAAAGAAGGAAACAGACCCGGAAGAAGAAAAGAAAACTTCCATGAATAAGAATGATATCTGGGGCACCTGGCATGTGCAGCAATTGGCCACAAAAACCTATATTAGTGAGGAAGAAAT
>CAZFKK010000282.1:1714-4278 GCA_964519735.1 uncultured Taibaiella sp. | reverse complement strand
TATTTTCCCCTATTGTCTTCCACATCCCCTGGAACACACCGGTAGAACCGGTAAAATGTACACCGGCAAAATCCGGGTGGCGGAAGCAGACCTCACCCACTACCGGACCACTGGTATAGACCAGGTTGATCACCCCATCGGGCAACCCGGCTTCCCTTAATATTTCCATGAATACATACGCAGAATAGATCTGTGTGTTCGCAGGTTTCCATACCACCACATTACCGCACATGGCAGGCGCGGTAGGCAGGTTTCCGCCAATCGCCGTAAAGTTAAACGGCGTTACCGCCAGTACAAAGCCCTCTAAAGGCCGGTACTCCATACGATTGTTAAAGCCTTCGGGGGAAATCGGCTGCTGCCGGTAGATATCACTCAGGAAATGCACATTAAAACGTAAGAAGTCGATAAGCTCACAAGCACTGTCAATTTCTGCCTGGTAAGCATTTTTACTCTGGCCCAGCATGGTGGCCGCATTCATTTTATAACGGTATTTGGTAGCCAGCAGTTCTGCCGCTTTCAGAAATATGGCCGCCCTGTGTTCCCAGCTTGTCGCCGCCCATTGTTCCCTTGCCACCAGCGCGGCATCGATAGCTTGCTGTACATGACCGGCCTCACCTATGTGAAAATGACCCAACACATGGCTTAATTCATGAGGCGGGCGGATCTCCTGAGTATTTCCCGTGCGGACTTCCTGTCCATTGATATACATAGGAATATCACGTTGCTCTTTTTTTAATGCCGTCAACGCTTTTTTAAGCTGTTTTGCATCTTCCGATCCGGGAGCATAATTGCGAACAGGTTCGTTTTTCGGCTCCGCGAAATAAAAATATCCGTTATTCATGTTTTGAAAATATTTACTAAAAAATAGAAGGACAAAGTTAACTATTAATTGCCGGGGCGGGAAATATCCTTGAAGCTATCGTTATTTCCACGCGATATGGGGATATCCATTTTACTTACTTTTATTCTCTTCCATGCGCTTTTCCTTCGCATCCCGCAGGAATTCAGAGGCAAAAATAAAATCATTCAATAAGGGATCTTTACTGAAGATAATATCCTCGTTACTTCCCTCCCACTGTTTCGTGCCCTGGTGCATATACACAATATGATCGCCGCTCTCCATCACGGTATTCATATCATGCGTGTTGATCACCGTAGTGATATTGTACTCTTTGGTCAGCTCTTTGATCAATTGGTCGATAACCAGGGAGGTCTGCGGATCCAGCCCGGAATTAGGCTCATCACACCAGCGCCCGGGCCAGGGCCACCCGCTTTTTCATTCT
Organism: uncultured Taibaiella sp.; assembly: GCA_964519735.1. GTDB lineage: Bacteria > Bacteroidota > Bacteroidia > Chitinophagales > Chitinophagaceae > Taibaiella. The sequence continues at coordinate 2,995 of CAZFKK010000282.1, read as the reverse complement.
CCCGCTGATCTCAGACGGAAATTTTTTATTAGCATCCTTCAGGTTCACCCGGTCCAGTACTTCATTCACCCTGGCCAGCTTTTGCCGGTAACGCTTCCGGGTAAACATATCCAGGGGAAACATTACATTTTCCTGCACCGTTTTACTGTCAAACAGTGCCGATCCCTGGAAGAGCATGCCGATCTTCTGCCGCAATTCTTTTTTTTCCTTTTCGTCGATCTGCGTCAGGTCAGTTCCCTCATACAATATATGGCCCGAATCAGGCTGAAATAAGCCCACCATACATTTCATCAGGACCGTTTTACCGCTGCCGCTGCTTCCGATGATCAGGTTGGTCTTGCCGGCAAACATAGTAAAGCTTACATCATTCAAGACCACTTTTTCCCCAAAGCTCTTCCTTATATTTTTTACTTCTATCATAGGTTATCCGATTAATGCAGTGCTGCTGTTTTGAACAGGGATAGGGGAACATGAAAAAAGCGTATCCTCCTACGGAGCATACGCAAATTTAACAGAATAACTATTACTAGCCTGCCTATATTTAATAAATCTAAAGGTTTTTGGCGTCTTCCAGGAATTTCGCAAGGCCGATATCCGTAAGCGGATGATGGAGCAGCCCTAATATGGAACTTAAAGGACAGGTACAAATATCCGCCCCTGCTTCTGCGCAACGTACAATATGCAAAGGGTTCCGTATGGAAGCCGCCAGGACCTCCGTCATAAAACCCTGAGCATTATAGATATTAACAATTTGCTCTATGAGCTGTACCCCATCCCAACTGCCATCATCTATACGGCCAATGAAAGGAGATACCATAGTGGCCCCTGCTTTGGCAGCCAGGATCGCCTGGCCTGCTGAAAACACCAGGGTACAATTTGTTTTTATTTCCTGGTCTGAAAAATATTTAATGGCTTTAATTCCTTCTTTGATCATGGGCACTTTAACCACGATATTTTCATGAAGCGCGGCCAGCTTAAGGCCTTCTTCCACCATACCCTTGAAATCGGTAGCGATCACTTCTGCGCTGACGGGACCATCCGTAAGACCACAAATGTCCTTATAATGCTGCATAATCGCTTCCTGGCCTTTAATACCTTCTTTGGCCATTAAAGACGGGTTCGTGGTTACACCATCCAGGATGCCCAGATCATGCGCTTCCTTAATTTGCGCCAGGTTGGCCGTATCAATAAAAAATTTCATGAAAAACCCTAAAGGAGTTAAAGAGAAGAAAAAAAATGGCGGGAAAAATCAATTGATAGGCAAACCACATACGAGAAAAG
>CAZFKK010000282.1:0-1704 GCA_964519735.1 uncultured Taibaiella sp. | reverse complement strand
CCGGGAATAAAAAAATGGCAAGTTACTTATATCGCACCGCTCAACCACTTATCCTTGCTGCATTCCTGCCCTGGGGAGGTTCAGCAGGAGCTGGCCGTATAAGACTTGCCGCTGCAAAGCTACGTTGATTTTGATAAAAATAAAAATAAATGAACAGAAGATTCCAAAGTTATTGTGTGCCGGCTTTGACCACGCCGATGAGCTGCCGCAACTCAAAAGATTTCTCGGGCTCCCGCGCATAGTCGTAAGTTAATGCCAGCTCTTCCAGCATCCTTATGATAATCGCTTTATTGCTCAAAGGCTGAAAATAAGCATCTTCTTTAGCCGCCTGGATCTTTTGCAGGTACACCTCTATATCCTGTTGTGTGTACACCATGCCGTTTACAGGGTCTATATAGAATTGTATGACCTGTATAGGCTCCGTATCCGGCGCCAGGAAAGAAAACAGGTTATCGAAATAAGCCAGCAGGAACTGGCGGGGCAGATCAATCGCAAAGATCGGGACATCCAGCAATTCGCAAATGGCCAGGTAAATGATACCGATGGAGAAGGCATTCCCTTCCCTGCTTTCCAAAGTATAATTCAGGTAGAATAAGCCCGGATTCCGGCTGGTGATCTCATGCCCCTGCAGTTTGTAATAGTTATACAAGATACTGTTGACCACATTGATCTGCTCCAGGGGGGTCAGGTACTGGTTCAGCTCCAGCCAGACATTACGCCTGATCTGTTCCAATTGCGCCATCAAAGCCTGGGTATTCAAATCAGGGAACCGGTACCGGGCGACCAATATAGCCCCTTGCAGCAGGTTCGGATCCGGATCTTCCGCCCAGGATGAAAATTCGTGTTGCAGGTCGGTAAATAAAGCCCGGTGAATGAGGTGCTCTATACGGTATTGCACCCCCTCATCCTCCGTAACTTCCCACAAATGCTCCAGGGTAGGTATAATCGCTTTGCCATAATGCAGTAAGCGCTCTGCTACCGTATTATACACCTCCCCATCCGGGTCATCCATTAAATGGAGTAAAGCTTCTATTTCTTTATTCAGCTTCATATGATAAGCCAACACAAAGGCTGCGGTTAAAAATTAAGGTACCCTTAGGACAAAGTTCAATCCTAATTGAAGATAATGTATTGGCTATTGCCTGTTTATTCAACCAATTAACCGGCCTAAAGTTTGATCCTGTCCCTGATTTAACGAAGTTAAATTATCCCGGGACCACTGCCCGGCTACGCTCCTCGTTAAAAGGTGAGCCGGAATTCCTGCACCGTAGGCCCGCGTTTTACTTTCACCGTGATCGTGTCCCCAATATGGTAACTATCGAGCATTTCATTCAACGAGGGTATATCTTCAATGCGTACCTGTTCCAGTTGAAGCAGGATATCCCCTTCTTTCAGCCCGGCTTTCGCCGCCGGCTGGTTGTCCATTACGGACTCTATGCGTACCCCTCCACCTTCATAATGATCATCCGGCATGATGCCCATAGTTACCTTTCCATCCAGGCTACCGGAAGCCACCGCTTCCTCAAAAGAGGCCTGATGTGCAAAAACAGGGCGGGGCATTTTTTCCAATTGTGCGATCGCCCGGTAGATATACACCACCACATCTTTCAGCCCGGTATAATTTATTTTCTGGCTATCATCAGCAGGGTTGCGGTAATCTTCATGGCTGCCCGTGCTGAAGAAAAGGTAGGGAATCTTTTCTTT
>CAZFKK010000281.1:0-4309 GCA_964519735.1 uncultured Taibaiella sp. | reverse complement strand
AGCGTGTTCGGGACTTACACCCTAGAGTAAATATACATGCCTGACACACAAAAACTCAGGGAGCAATCTTGCTCCCTGAGTACAGAAAAATTCATCAAACCTACTTAATATATCATCACACCGGGAGCTTTAAACCAGATTTGGACTGGTGCGTTCTCCCTTAAATAAGATTTACCTGGATACTACTAGTCTCGCAGTTGCACCATCCCCTGTTTGTATAAAATAAATACCCGGTACGAAGTTGGATACATTTAAGGTCAGGGCATTTTTCTCCGTATGGATGGTTTGTCCTACAATATTCGTGACCACTATATCAGCAGCTCTGTTAAAGTAAACGATATTATTACCCGGATTAGGGAATACATTGAAGGCTTTATAGTGCCTTTTGGGTCCATTGATGCTGCTCTTGTTTTCTTCAATCTCGAATACAGCAAGGGTCCCACTTATTTCGTTGGCTACGACCACGTATTGCTTTCCATCAGGGCTTTTGTCCGGGGAAATATAGATCAGGGTTTCTGCTCCGTGGTCGCCATCGTAGGCCGATGTGCTTCTGCTGTTTTTATAGTCCACAAACTTTACCGAATGAGGGTCTGTAATATCATAGACCATAACACCCCCTACCCTTTCCAAGGCTATGAAAGCATATGTTTTCCCTGATATCGTTGCAATGGTCACCCCTTCAGGTTCAGGACCTTTAGCCCTGCTCCTTGACTTGAACGAATTGGATTCATGATCCGAATTAAACAGAGGAGCAACAGAAGGCTCGGACGCGGTGTACACTTCAAAATCATCTCCGCTATCATAAATAAGCGACTCGTCATCTGCATCCCAAATAGAGAAAGACCGGGTACCTACACTATATATGTCATCATATATGCCATCGCCATTATCATCTCCGTTCAGGTTAGTCACTCTCATCCTACCTAGATTATGGCTTTTTTTCAGCATGGCTGCATGGGGGAAAGCTGTAGATTCCAATACATAGTTATTGGCATCTACAGTAGTACGTTCAACAAGTGCGGCATACTCTTTTTCATCTCCTTCATTAGCCGTGACCAGGTAGTTGCTTGAGCCTACACTATAGGTAGCCATGCCATCAGGAATATAGTAGGCTTTAACCGGCCAGTTAGCGATTAATACTTCCCCGTTATTGTCCGAAGCATCAAAGCCATTACCCGGAAGGCTCATGTCTTTTGTGCCTAACGGCCAAATGTTGGTTACGGTTTTTGTTACCAGATCTATGTTTGCTATGGCATTATTTTCTTGTAGAACAACCCAGGCTTTTGTGCCATCTGCACTAACAGCGATATATTCAGGTTCAAGATCCTGTGATAAGGTACTTGAGGACATTGTTTTACGCACACCACTAGCGATCAGGCTTGCCTCCTGGGCATTGAACGCGGTAAAGTCAAGCATGGTCACATCTGTTTGTGTAAGGTTTTCTACACCTCCGGACACATCAATGATGCTTACTGAGCCTTCGGGGTCAACGGAATAGTCCTGGGTGGGTTGCCCTTCGTTAGCAACAAGAACATATTGCCCGTCCGGGGTGTAGGTGAGCATATCCGGTAAAGCACCTACGGTTACCTGGTTGATAAAATTACCGTCAATATCGAAAAATAGTACAGAACCATCCAGCTCTTCATTAGCATTAGGAGAACCAACGGCAATGATACCCTCCCTTACAGCTACACTGGTAAGACCGCCATAGGGGCGGATATCAACAGACTTAAGCAGCTTTAGTGTCCCCGGAGTTGAGAAATCAACTATTTCCAATGTTCCACTGATAGCGCTGGAAGTGATCAGCCGTTTTGATTCAGGATCATAAGCCACAACTTCACAAGTACTATTATTACTACCTGAGGGGTCAAAGCTGGTGATAAACTGAAGCTCTACATCTTTGGTAGGGACCGGCACCTGCCTGTCATTATCTTTAATATATATGGTAGCCAATGTATCTCCGGTAATGGCACAGTTAACAGGGTTGCGCAAAACTACCGTAAAATACTCCGCAGCCTGTTCCGGATCTGAATCATCAATAATACCAATAGGAATTGTTATTTGTGTGCTTCCTCCGGTGATGTTTATCGTCTGTGTAACTAAGGTAAAGTCTGACGCACCGGCAGTACTGAATGGTGCAGGTAACACTTCCAGGTCTACCGTTGCGGAAGAAGGATTGGTAACAAGGATATTCAGATCAATTGTGCCGCTGTTTTCATCTGCCACCAGGAAGGTAGCAGCAAAAGCAACTTCTGTACTATAAGTAAAGTTAAATGGGTAGGGACAGGACATTAGCCGGTTATTGACATCCGCTATATTACTCACAACCAGGGAATAAGGAGTAGAGGTGGCAAAAGGCGTCGTATAGGTTAATGTAACGGTATCCTTATCGCTTCCGTTGGAAGTCATCGTAGCAGAGCTTAATCCACTAATACCCTGGTAATTGTTGACATTAGTAGCGCTTGCAAGATCCAGGTCGGTATTAAATATCAATTGAATAGTTGTATTGCTGGTCGTGGAGGCACTGATTATGGAAGGGGGAGAAGGAAAACTATAGTCTGGCCAGGTCTGTGCTGCTGTTCCACTCGCCGAAACCACCCAGTTTGCAGGATTCAGTATCGCCGTACGCAGTTGAGCAGGTGTTCCGGTTTGGGTACCGTTATAATAGGCATTGGCGCTATTTCCTGAAACATTTCCCGGGGCAGTGCCCAGGTTAACTGCATTTGTGCCATTAGTAAGTCCGGCAGGTATCATGGATTCACTACCTCCACATGAAGTATTACTGGCCACCCAACCATTTGAGGTAAGGGCAGTAACATAATTAGGATTGGCAGTAGTACCTGTGTAAACGATAACCTGGTCCCCACCTGAGCTTAAGCCAAAACTACTACCGGATAAGGTACCTATATTGGTTGTCATAGCATCTGTCTGGATTTTCAGGATACTTCCGGCAGGGATACATTCATTGGCCGGCGCCGTCCATACGATGCCCCCACTGCATTGAGGCTGGGGATTGGTCGTGTATTTCGCATCGGTAAAGTTAATAAAAGTGCCCGGCAGGATATCAACAAGTGTCAGCACAGCAATTTCATCTTCTGTTGAGGTAGCGTTCATCCTGTAAGCTACAAGGACAAGATCACCGGCGGAAAACTGCGTTTGCTGTACTATGGTCGTAAACTGTACAGATTGGGTGGATACAATGGCATTATCACTGAAGTCTTCGACCTTGTTTCCTAACAACGCAACATAATACTGCAGGTTATTTTGAAGAGGAGCACTTGGTATTATAGTTAAAAGATTACCGGAGAAGGTTGTGGTAAAAGGTACGGGTGCACCTGAAGCATTACCTAACCTTAATTCTACCAATGAGGCAGCATTGGTAGCAGTAATAAGCTCATTATTGATCAACCTTACAGGCTCATTAAAAGAAATGACAGGCTGAACGGATACTGCAACATTTACCGCTGCGGTTACAGGAGTAAAGGTAGCTACGGGAGGCGTGAGATCAGGCCCGCCCAGGGAAGTACCTTCCATAGTAAAATTGTCAAAACGGTTGTTACCTACGGCACCGCCTGCACCTAGGGTAAAAGCGACCTTAATTTTAAAATTTGCATTGTTATCCGATGCCGGGATATTGCTGAAATCCAATGTTTCCAATACAGGGTCACCATCAACCACCGTTACTGTATCAAAAGGAATAAAGGCCGTTCCATTTGTTGTATAAGACCAGTATTGTAATCCCGCTCCAGACCCTGAACGACGTGTCGCAAATTTTACCACAGCATTTTCATAACCACTCGTAGGCAAAGAAAAAACCAGTTCACCACCGATAGGGTCATTAAAACGAAGGTGGGTTCCTGAAGGATCACCATTACGGGCATTCACGTTAGCGACATTAAAATTTTGTCCTGTTCCGCCTGCCACGTCAATGCTGCTGATACCGCCAGGATTATGTACGATACCTGCGCCGGAAATTGCAGATTGCGAAGGCGTTAATAATGCAGTTTGATTCGTATTGCTGTTAAAATTCCAGTAATGTAAAAGTTGCTGAGCAATTACCGGATGAGCGCCTAACAAAGAAATAAATAATAAAAATTGATAATAATGGAGTTTCTTCATTGCTAAATATCTTTTAGGATTAGTCTAAGCGGCAAAACTACCTGCCTATTGTTATGCCAGGTTGAATATCCTGTAAAGAAAAGATTACGTCAATGTTAAGCCACTATGAAGCTATTTCCCGGCAACCCAAGTTATTCCGGGTCCTGGATAGATGAAGAAGCAATTGTTCGTAGAAGAATTAGCGAAGCGC
>CAZFKK010000280.1:1371-4339 GCA_964519735.1 uncultured Taibaiella sp. | reverse complement strand
ACGGCGAGCACAAACGGCATTGCCAGCTCCGGCGCCTATCAACCTGTCAAAGGATCAGTAAATGATGCCTTCCTGGCAAAATTCAACGAGCAGGGGAAGGTGCTATGGAGTACTTACTATGGCGGCAACAGCAATGATTATGGCTATGGATGTGTCACCGACAGCGCCGGAAATATCTACCTGACCGGCTATACACATAGCACTACCGGCATAGCCACCTCCAACGCCCAACAGTCCACGCTATCGGGTACGAACGATGCTTTTGTCAGTAAATTTAACGCGGAAGGCCTGTTGCTATGGAGTACTTACCTGGGTGGGGAAGGAAAAGACCTGGGCTATTCCATTGTCCTGAATAAGGATAGGCTATACATTGGTGGCGCCACGCTGAGCACTGCCGGATTAGCTACGCCGGGCGCACACCAGGCACAGAACGGAGGCGGGGAAGATGGCATGATTGCCGCGCTCGATACCGCAGGCACTGTAGCATGGATTACCTATTATGGCGGGGAACAAAGTGAAAGCATCTCAGGCATCTGGTGTAATCACAACGATGAATTGTATATTTGCGGCCCTACGACTAGCAAGACCGGCTTTACTACGCCGGATGCCCTTAAAGAAAACATCCAAGGCATTGACGACGAGGATATTTTCATCGGGAAGTTGAACCGGGAGGGTGAAAGAATATGGGGTACCTATTATGGGGGACTGTCTCTCGAGTATTATGGTTACATCACCGGCGACCAGGAGGCCAATATCTATGTATCCGGCATGACCAGCAGCACGACAGCCATAGCTACGGCTAATGCTTACCAAAACGCATTGCAGGGAGAGAGAGATGCCTTTATACTCCGGATTAATGATTGCCCGAAACCGGAAAAGCCTTCGGCCATCTTTGGGAACACCAGGGTGTGTGATAGTGCCGCCTATGTATTTAGTTTGGAAAAATCCGAAGGCATGCGTTATCACTGGATGCTTCCCGATGCCTGGATGCCGCAACGCCTGGAAGACAGCCTGATCCAGGCTTTTGTACAAGGCACAGGTGTCCTTAAAGTAGTCGCCATTAATAAATGTGGCGCGGTAAGTGATACGCTCTCTGTTGTGGTACAGGCCATCGCCACCCCTCAACCTGCTATTCTGCAAGACAATTTTGTATTGTCCACCATGAAAACGTATGCCCGTTATCAATGGCAACTGAATGAGGAAGATATTCCCGGAGCGACGCAACCCACCTATCTGGCCAAAGTGGATGGAAGCTACAGCGTCAGGGTGTACAACGACGATAGTTGCGCCAACACTTCCGCACCTGTACTGGTGACAGGAACGCTGGGTATTGAAGAGCTAGAGAACGAAAGGGTGCACATCTATCCCAACCCATTTATAGACAAACTATTTCTTGAGGCTGCACGAGGCAGTACCTTAAACGTTTGGAGCATAGAAGGCAAAAGCTTGATTCAAGACCTCCTTATCAGGAACAGCCTGCAAGTGATCCCGGTCAATAATTGGGCCAGCGGGGTGTATATCCTACAATTGCTTAACGGCAATAAAAGGCAATACCATATGCTGATTAAAGAGTAATTTTTCTACTCAATACTAGAGGCCCCGGCTGGTAATCAGCCGGGGCCTCTATCTTCCTTCTAATTCCTGTTATTCCTGAACGACAATTTTACCATACCATGTCTGACCGTCCTGCTCTGCTTTGATCGTGTACACGCCGGGTTTCAATCCTTTAAAGGAAGTATTTATTTTATGCATACCTGCCTGGTTCGCGTATTGCTCCGAAGATCTTAAAACACGACCTGAAACCTGGTCTAATACCACTAATCTAATGATCCCTTTGTTTTCGGTGGTTAAACTCACTGCACTTACCTCACGGCTGGGATTGGGGCTCACCTGAAGGGGTCTTGGGGAATTTGACTTATTCAAGGCTACAGCACAATAAGTAGCCTCTCCGGGACAAATCTCAATCCAATCTGTAAACTGGAGTTCCTCCTGGATGGCGCCACGATAAAGCAATTCATCAAAGAAAGGATCAGGCTCCCAGCCATCGTAATTAGGATCCAATAATGTGGTAGCATCGGACAAGATAAAATTCGGGATCCCGATGATTTCACAATAGTCCTCACAGAAGTCATCGTCATAAGCCAAGGTAAATCCCGATAGTTGATTGTCCAATTCCCGGCAAGCAGTAGCTCCTCCGTTCATCCAGAGTCCCATTGTGGTCTGACAGCCAAAGCCATTCCAGGTAGCTACCCCCGAATTATAATCATAAGGGGCGCCATTATTCAGGAACGAACAGTAAGAGACGTTTAAGGAGTCCGCCGCTGTTTTGTTAACGCTTAATTGGTCATTGATGAATAAACCATTACGCCTGAAGCCTGATATCACACCATTGTAATAATTACCGGCACCATTATGATCAAAGGACAGCCCATCCAGGAACTCCGTATGCAAACCTGTAGCCCCGCAAAAACCGGGACCTAACAAACTAAAACCGGAAAGGGTGGGGAGTATGTAAAGGTGTATTTTCGTTATTATACACCAGGATACCATTTGAGCCTAAGCTATGATGAGCGGAAGGATTACTACGAATGCCCAATACGGACTGCATATTCCCCCTGTACCCCAGGTTAATCAACAAATCATCACGGCTGGCATTCAGCACAAACAACCCTTTAAGATCAAAATTACCACCCAAAATGGTCATACCGTTCTCTGCACAATCGGTAATTTGTACTTGTTCAATAAGGGTAGCACTCCCGACCCCATTGAGGGTCAACCCCGCCACGTAGGTATCACCGGAAACCACACCTCCGGCAAATTCAATACGCGTATAGGTAATCACACCGGAGTTATCAGCATCATTACTGCCACCGCCCGGCCTGTTCGCCCCGCAACGGTACACGTTTTTGATATCGCCACCGCCGTCCTGGACATTGTTTGTTGCATAACCCGATACGAGTATGCCGCC
>CAZFKK010000280.1:0-1361 GCA_964519735.1 uncultured Taibaiella sp. | reverse complement strand
GGGTTACGCTGGCCGGCAATCTGATCTGATGTAAATACTACAGGTTCTGACGCAGTACCATTGGCGTAAATCTTACCTCCTTGTTCAATGATGACACTGGTTTGTGTGGCACAACGAATGGTAGTGCCTTCTTCTATGGTCAAGGTACGACCGGCAGGCACCACAAGACAACTGTTCAACAGGTAACAGGTGTCTTTAGACAAGTCAAGATCAAGGGTAGTCAATGTGCCGCCAATGGTCTTCTGGGGCAATTGTGCCTGAACGCTCCAACCGAGGCAGGCCATCATAAAGAAGACTAAAAGAAACTTTTTCATGTCTCTATGTTTTCATTTTTGAATATAAAAAACAATGAATTTTTAGCGGATAAGGGACCGGGAGCAATGTTCTGGTAGAACCTGCCCGGGGCTTCCGTTCCCCATCCTGCTAGGGTGGATGTTCGGACCGACGCAACCAATGCAGCAGTCCTCTTCCCTCCATCATATGAGGCTGCTTATGGCATAGGCGGTTATAAAAATGATGTTGTGGATTCATGCTATTTTCATTATTGTACTGTAAAGCGGCTTTCATTACGAGTCTACCGCTGCAGCTGTGCGCTATCTTTAAGTAAAGGTCGCAAGCCTCCGGCATTCCATACCAGGCACTTTGTATCATTTTCAGCACTAATTCTAGGCAAAATGTATCACCCCTCTGGATTGCTTGCCGGAAGCGCCTGGCCCCTGAAATAGCTGACCTCTGTAGCTTTGCGGCCTATTTTTATTCCCTGCTTGCCGCCTTCTTCGTCGCCGGGAGGGAATGATTTTGTGCGGATGCTTCAACCCACTCTATCGTTTATTTAATTTCTATTCAATAGTTTAGCGAGACCACAATCCGGTTTTGTTGTTGTGCAGGGAGAGGCGGCCATCTTCCGGGCCATCCTGTTTGCAGTGCCTAAATCTTGTAAAGGCAATAGCCCCTTGGGTCCCCTCAGCCCGCTGACGCGATGCCTTCTACCCCAGCAGTATTCACTCAGGGGCCTTATTCCGGGACAAGCAGACTCAGCCTGCCAGGCACCCGCATTTCTCAACTCCATAAATCAACAACATGGCCCCAACAATCATTGCACTGCTGCAACAACTCATTCTTATCCTCAAGGACCTGGGCAACAAGCCCGTCAACGTAGCACCGCCCCTTTCGGAGCAGCCCTGTGCCCGCTGTGCCGAGGCCGAGCGCAACACCTCTCAGAAGCGGCACACCAAAAAGGAAGTCATGCGCCGGCTGAATATCAGCCTGAGTACCTATGACCGCTATAAAAAAGAAGGCATCATCAAGGTAGAATCTTCCGTGGCTCGCAGAGACCTGGTCACGGAGGAAGCGCTGCAGGA
>CAZFKK010000279.1:0-4340 GCA_964519735.1 uncultured Taibaiella sp. | reverse complement strand
GATAATTCAGCTCAAGGCTCCTGCCCTCGACGACGACGATAAAAGGCAGGTAATTCCAGGCGATCGTCTTATTATCACAAGTTGCTGCAGGCCCCGCGGCCCTGTAAAAATCCAGTACTACGGGAAGCGGGTAAGAGGCACATTGAGGCGGTGGATAACAGGCCTTCAATTCTTCATGAACGGGGATATAGTCCACAGCGTAACATTGATTGGGTATCCTCCCGCCTGCGGTGTCATTGACGCAACTGTAGGTGGGTGAGGCGCAGGTGTCCGGGCCGGGAACACCCAATCTCAGCCTGAATCCTACATTATTGATGTTTAAACCGGGATAGTACGATAACCCTATCTGGTAGCCGAAAGTAAATTTCAGTCCTGTTATTGTAATGGCTTCCGGTACATTCACGTAATTAATATAAGAACAGGGATCTGTCAGTCCTCCGTTCTTGGTGCCCATTGTATTAACTGCCAACTGGTTATCTGCGGAAAACAAGGGATCGATAATAAAAGGATAAGATGCGGCCGGCAAATTCAGGTAATAGCCTCCGATAACCAGGTCCAGCGTATGATCATCTTTTTGCTCATATGGAAAAGTGACGGTGCTCCCGCGCACATTATTTTCTTCAAAGCCTATGGCAGGGCTGATATGGTATTCTCGTTCCCCGGCAGGGTTCATTAACGCAAAGCGTATAGCCGGGTCATCCGCTACTTCCTTAAGAACAAGCTCTTTGCTGAATTTTAAAACATCCCTGATGACCAGCTTTCCTGACTGGTACCGGGGCAACGCGTTCCGGAGCACAAAGTTGGTCTTTATTTTCCCCTGGTAAACAACCATGGTCATATCTATTCCCGGCCAGGCATCACGGATATACAAGCCGTCGTCGCCTGCGGTATAGCTGCTCCAATCTATCTTTCCCAGGTTCAATTCCTTGTTGTTGGCATCGATAAAGATCAGGCTTAAGTTGCTGTTGAAAGTAACACTGTTGCTGCCTTTGCCTATTTGGGTAAAACCCTCCCTGGTATTGACCACGATCGGCACCTGTGTAGAAAAGACACTGAAAATGCCCTCTGCTTCTTTGCGCAATCCCATAGGAATATTGAGCCATGCTCCCGTTTCACTTTTGTAATGGATCGGCTCATTCACACTCATGATGGATATGCTGGATCCCATGCTGCCTATTTGAGCAAAGGTTTTAGCGCTTTCGGTGCGCCTGCCTAATAGCTCATAACAGTTGTCGCAGGGAGCCTGGGTGAGCAGGCCTAACTCCGGATGGTCTTCAAAACCTTTATTCATACGCAACACTTCGTCATTGAGCAAGATCTTGCTTTGCCCGGGCGTAAAGGAAGAGAAATTATGCTGCCCTGAGGAACGGGCCTCCATGGATCCCGGTCCGGGGGGAGAAACAGGACCTTCCTGTGCAGGTGCGGCCAAAGAAAAAACAAGAGATGAGGCACATGCAATAAAATAAAGTAAACCCTTTCTCATAGACTAAGATATTATTGAGGAATAATGATTTATCTGACCTTTTATTTGTTTTAAAATAATTGACGCAACCCCCATGATCCAGGCTTATTATCATTAGTCTTAATCTTCTTTCTACTTGAATTCCCTTCTGTTATTTACTACGACTATTCCAAAGTTAAGTTTCTTTGCACAATAATAACAAAAATAATTGATTGCGTAAAAAAAGGCAGCCCCCAAATCCGGAGACCACCTCTTTTTTAACGAAATGACTTATACACACTAAGGCAACCGCCGGAACAAGGTATAATGTAAGACCAGCTCCAGCAACAGGGCGATAACCGCGGCCAGGGCAAAAGGAAAAAACAATTCCGCATACCGTTTATAGGCATTGACCTCTACTTTTGTCTTTTCCAGTTGGTCTATTTCTTTGTAGATATTTTCCAGTTTGGTATTGCCGGTTGCCCTGTAATAGCGTCCGCCGGTCTCTTTGGAAATCTTTTGCAGTAATTTTTCGTCGATCTGTACCGGTTGCATCACCTTCTGCACCCCGTAGGCTGTGGGTACGGGGTATAAAGCCTGGCCTTCCGTACCTACGCCGATGGTATAGACCCTGACCTTATAAGCCTTGGCAATTTCCAGGGCAGTCTGGGGATCTACCATTCCCGTATTGTTAACCCCATCCGTCATCAGGATCACTACGCGGCTCTTGCCCCGCGCATCTCTTAAACGGTCCACAGCGGTAGCCAGACCCATCCCGATAGCCGTGCCGTCTTCCAGCATACCGCTCTTGATCTGCATGAGCTGGCTCTTCAATACATTATGGTCTATGGTGATGGGGCATTGCGTAAAGCTCTCCCCGCTAAAGATCACCAGCCCGATCCGGTCTGTAGGCCGGGCATCAATGAACTTTAATGCAGTAGCTTTAGCCGCTTCTATCCGGTTAGGTTTGAAATCTTCCGCCAGCATACTTCCGGATATATCGATGCTCAACACAATATCAATACCCTCACTGTCTATACTTTCCGTAACATTGGTGCGCTGCGGACGGGATAAGGCGATGACTATAGCTACAAAAGCCAGTGCACGTAATACATGCAGCACAGGCCGCCACCGTACCTTCCAGGAAGGCTTAATGTTCCGGATGCCTTCTACGGTGGAAATACGGAATACAGAAACCCTTGTTTTCTGCTGCCTTAAGATATACCAGATCAGTAAAGGCAATAACAATAATAACCATAAAAAATAAGGGCTGGCCAGGAAAATATGGTGCCGCTCTAACCATTGGATCATGATGCACCCTCCCCTGTTTTCATTTGAGTACGTTGTACCAGGTTAAAAGCAGCCTGCATACAGGCATCATGCTCTTCCGGTTTTGGATTAGCCTTGGCAAACTTGGCCAGGTCGGCGGTACGTAAGATCAGTTTAAGATCGGGTCTGGCTTTACGCAATTCGCTGCGTCCTTCATCCTGTTTTTTGAGTAAAGCGAGCAGCTCATCAGTAGTTTGCTCCATACAGGATATTCCATACCGCTCATCCAGGTAATTGCGGACAATGTCGCTCAGCCCGGAGTAATAGCTTTTTACCAAACCCTGCTGCCAGAGTTGCTTCTGCTTCAGATCTTCCAGCAACCTTAAAGCCTTTTCATGGGCTTTTTCGGGAGGTACTCTTTTCGGTGCTTCCGGTACTTTATTCTTCTTGTTTTTATAAAAATAGTAGCCTACAAATGCGCCCAGCCCGATCAATAGGAGCGCCGCCAGCAGCTCCTTCCAGTAATCCAGCCAGGAGGCGTTAACCGCAATGATATCTTTGATGGGTTTAAAGGGCTGTGTGGTATCCACCGGGATCGTCTGTACGGCAATGAGGATAGAATCGGTAAACAATTGCTGTACATTGCCCTGTGGGTCGGTAAACCGGAAGGCAAAGGCAGGTATATAATAGTTGCCGGAATCAAAAGCCGTGATCAGCAAACGTTGCCTGAGGAGAAAAGTATCCTGTCCGCGCAGCGTATCGATAGGGCCCTTCTCTGTGATCTCCAGGCCATTGACCGTATCGGGTACCGATGGCCAGGCTACTGCTACCTGTCCTGCCGGGCTGCCGGGGTTTGCTTCCAGCCATAAACTCACCGGATCCCCGATGGTTATCTTACGGGTGTCGGGCAATGCTTTGACGCCGGGTTGGGCATAAGTCGGGGCTAAAGCAGTAACCAGTACCGTACATAAAAAGAATTTCCTGCTAAAGGGGTTGATCAGCGTACTATAAAAAATAGAATAGGGTTTGAATATAAGCACTTGCTCGTCTCTTTTTAGGATCAAAATAATTTAGCGGTTCAGAAAGAAGCCTTGTAATGCTTTTACATAATCTTCATCGGTCCTGACCGACATAAACGCAGCGCCGCTTTTGCGGAAAGCGTTGATACTATATTGCTGATGATTGTTAAAAGCAGCGCCAAAATGATGACGCACCTGTTTATCCGAAGTGTCCAGCCATTGTACCTGCCGGGTCTCGCTATCCTGGACCCGGATCAAGCCTACGTCGGGCAGCTCTTTATCTGCCTTATCGAATATCTGTATGCCTACAAGATCATGCCGGCGGGCAGTAAGCTTTAACGGATCTTCGTAGGGGGCGCTGATAAAATCACTAAGCAGGAAAGCTATGGTCCTTTTCTTGGAAGCATTATTGAAAAACTGTAAACAAGCGCCGATATCTGTTCCTTTCTGTTGCGTAGGCTCCAAAGTGATCATTTCACGGATGATACGCAGGATATGCGATTTCCCTTTTTTGGGCGGGATATACAATTCTACCTTATCGCTGAAAAAGATCACCCCTACTTTATCATTGTTGGTTGTTGCCGAGAAAGAAAGGACTGCCGCGATCTCCG
>CAZFKK010000278.1:0-4369 GCA_964519735.1 uncultured Taibaiella sp. | reverse complement strand
CCCATTTTCTTCGTTCATGAACAAAACTACCCGAACCGTATGCCGGGGGCGGATGCCCAGGGCTTTGAAGGTGCGGATCACCTCTATGGATTGCACACAGCCTGCACCATCATCATGCGCACCTTCCCCTACATCCCAGGAATCCAGGTGACCACCAACTACGATCACCTGTTCCGGACGTTCGCTCCCCCGGATTTCGCCAATTACATTATAAGAGCGCTTTTCCCCTTTCATGGTACAATGAGAAACCAATTGCCCCTGTACCCTTTTTTGTGCACAGGCAGCGGCGAGGCGATCCGCAGAAAGATTACCTATAGCCAGGGCAGGAATATGGGGCACACCATCCTGGTAGCGGGAAGAGCCAGTATGCGGCACATCATGTAAGCCTGTCCCGACAGACCGTATGATGACGGCAACTGCCTGCCGCTCTGCAGCCTTGTTCACAGCTACCCAGCGATAACGGACAGCGTCACCATAACCATCAAAAGTATTGACCAGGTCCTGCCGGAACTTATAATTAAAAAAAACGATCTTACCCTTTACCTGTTCTGCCGGCAGGGATTCAAAAGCTTCCAGATCGGACACACCTATAATTTCTGCTTCCAATAGGCTGCCGCCGGTACCTTCAGTATTGCCCAGAGATACCATGGGTATCTGCTGAAAAACGTCTCCCTCTAATTGTACTTTCAGCGACTCCGTTCCTCTCATCCAATAAGGCACATCTACAGGCTGAAGCCATACGCGGTCTGCTCCGGCCACTTCCAACCCTGCTTTTGCCCAGGCCACGGCCTCTTCTGCCTGCACAGAACCACTCAGCCTGTGGCCAATGGTCTTGGTCAACACCCTTAAGTTTTCATAACAAGTACTACGCAACATTATTTCATCAGAAAGCTTGCGCAATTGTATGGAATCTGTATGTTGCCCCAGTACAATCAAAGGAAGCCAACTGGCTGCCAGTGTAAATATATTTTTCATTTTTAGAATATTAACTCTTGGTCCTTTCATATACTGTTTATAGAATTAATTTTACTTCGTAAATATAAGCACATTTTTTCAGAGATCAGGAACAAGCTAATTTCGTAAGTTTGGCCTTTCTATAATAACCCATGCCACAAGACCTCAGTTATCAAAAATTCATTATTCAGCAAATCATCCGGGAAACCCCGGATGCCAAAACCTTCCTGCTCCGACAGACGGAGGGCGCTCCTGTGCAGTACCGTGCCGGACAATTTCTTACGTTCCTCTTTCCAAAGGCCAACGGAGAAGATCGCCGTTCTTATTCCTTATCCTCGGCCCCGGATCTTAATGAGCCTTTGTCCATCACTGTTAAACGGGTAGAAAACGGAGCCTATTCCCGGTACCTTATTGATAAGGCCCGCGAAGGCGATGAGCTTATTTGTAGTGGTTCTTCCGGATTTTTTACGCTTCCTGAAAACATAACAGACTTCAAACAGGTGTTTTTTATTGCAGCAGGCAGCGGCATCACACCGGTTTACGCTTTGATCAAGACCTTACTTCAATATCCGGAGCTGTCTATCGTCCTCATCTACAGCAACCGGAGTCCGGCAGACACGATCTTCTATAAGGAGCTCATAGAGTTATCTTACCAAAGCAAAGGGAAGCTGATCATTGACTTCCTGTTCAGCAGTTCCAACAATATCCTGAAAGCAAGACTCAGCAATAGCCTACTGGCATCCCTGCTGGCAGAACGAAGTGCGGCTACCCGGGAACAAACCCTGTGTTATACCTGTGGCCCCATGGAATATATGGATACCGTGATGATAACGCTCCTTACAGAAGGCATTCCTCCGGCCAATATACGCAAGGAAAATTTCAGCAGTTACCTACCTGAAATCAAGGAAGAGCCTGAAGACCAGCAGCCCCACCTCGTCACCATTAACCTGCCGGACAGAAAAGTTGCCTTTACGGTTCAGTACCCTGTATCCATATTACAACAGGCAAAAAAAGAAGGCATACGCCTTCCTTATAGCTGCGAATCGGGGCAATGCGGCAGTTGTACAGCACGCTGCATCAGGGGGAAGGTCTGGATCGCCTACAATGAAGTACTTACGGATAAAGAATTAAATGAAGGCCTTATCCTCACTTGCCAGGGTTACCCCATTCATGGAGACGTAGAATTGAGCTACTAAGCCATCATTAAAAAAATACAGGGTCGTTTATGCAGTTCCGGCAAAAGTTTTTTCCACTCCACTACGGTTTTGGTCTGTATCCACTCCGTAGCATCCGTAATATCCGCTGCCACGCAGATCAGGGTATTGGAACGGCAATGTCTTAACAGATCCTGGAGCAGCTGATTGTTGCGGTAAGGGGTCTCTATGAAGATCTGGGTTTCTTTCCGTTCGGAAGCAGTGGCTTCCATAGCCTTAATGGATTGACCACGCAAAGGTTCTTTTACAGGAAGATACCCGTTAAAACGAAACCCCTGGCCATTAAACCCGGAGGCCATAAGGGCCAGCAATATAGAACTGGGGCCAACAAGTGGCACTACAGGGGCACCCAACTCCTGGGCCTTTGCTGCCAATACGCTACCCGGGTCTGCTACACCGGGACAGCCGGCTTCACTCATCACACCTACTTTATAACCGGCCTGCAGCCATTGTGTTAACAATGCCGTGTCCGCAGGTGTCCTGGTATTAATTTCAGAAAAACAGATCGCATCAATATCCACTGAAGGATTAATGCTTTTAAGGTAACGACGTGTGGTGCGGATATTTTCTACAAAAAAATAGTTCAGAGAACAGCTCAATTCTTTCACCGTCTCGGGTATCGTGGTCAATGCATGTTCTGCAAGGGGAATAGGGATAAGATAAAGGGTGCCTAATGGCTTTTTTTCGGAGGAATCGGGTATGCTCATAGGAAAAAGACAATCGTTAGAATAGGGCACAAAAGTACGGATCCTGAAAATAGTAATGGGCCCTAAAAGGATCAATGGCTGCCTTTCTCCTTTTGATCCGGGGGAAGGACAGCCATTGATTAAGCCAAATTGTATGTTTTGATGAACTAATCTACCAGGTACAATCTGTTATTTAAGCGATCATTTTCTGTTTCGCCTTTTTGATCTGTGCCACCAGGGAATCAAATGCCTGATCAAAAGACTCTTCAAATACTTTAGACTCATGTTTAGCAAACAAAGAATGTCGGGGAACAGACACCTTGATCTCTGCTATTTTGTCTTTCACCTTCGTCGATAAGTTACCTAACTTCAGGTACACCTCTACACCCGTTATTTTATCATGAAATGTTTTGAGTTTATCAATTCTCTTTTGAACATGCTCTAACAGCTTGTGATCCGCATCAAAATGCACGGTTTGAATTTGAACATTCATACATTTTTACTTTAAAGGTTAAACAAAAAGTAGATCTGCTACCATAGGCCTTATTACTCATTTTTGGCTTTTAACTCTTAGGATGTGCTTTTCTGTACACTTCTCTTAACTTCTCGATATTATTATGTGTGTATATCTGTGTTGCTGCCAGGCTGCTATGCCCCAATAATTCTTTTATTGCATTTAACTCTGCTCCATTATTCGACAATTGGGTAGCAAAGGTGTGGCGGAGTACATGAGGACTTCTCTTTTTCAACGTTGTCACGCGCTCCAGATGCCTCTTTACAACCTGGTATACATACCCCGGATACACCTGCTTGCCCGACTTTAAAGATAACAAGAATTTATTGCTTTCGCTGAATTTTTTCCTTTTATTTTCCATATATAATTTCAGGTCATTCAAAAGGGATTCACTTACCGGCACCATCCGTTCCTTATTACCTTTTCCCAATATCCTGATCTGCTTCCGGGAAAATTCCACATCTGATTCTTTAAGTTGTACCAATTCCCCTCTCCGCATCCCCGTCTGGTAAAGCAGCTCTATAATCAAACGTTCTGTATCCCCTTCAAATCCAGGGGAATAAGATTGTTCCAATAAAGCCTCTGTTTGCTGTTCTTCCAGGAAGACCGGCAGGCTACGGGGAACTTTCGGCACCTTAATAGAAAGGGTAGGATTCGCCGTAAGCACCCCTGTTCTCATCAGGTATTTAAAAAGAGACTTTACAGCGGAAATCTTTCTTTGCAAACTTTTCCCGGACAATTTCAGCTCCTTCATGCTTACCAACCACGAGCGGATATGAATATCCGCTACCTGGCTTACTTCTTCCATTTCATATTCCAATAGTAAATAGGCCCTCAATTGTTCCAGGTCATTAGTATAGGCGAGAACAGTATGCGGCGATAACCGTTTTTCAAAACGGTTATACCTGATAAACTCGGAACAATAGTTTTCTAAAGACATAGGCAAATAAAATCGAGTAGGAAGGTAGCGATTATTTCGCTACCTGTCCTCTCACACCACC
>CAZFKK010000277.1:0-4393 GCA_964519735.1 uncultured Taibaiella sp. | reverse complement strand
GGCCTTTCATGTGAGTAGCCTTTCCGAAGGCAACCTGGAGATGCTGTTGAGCTCCGGTTTTGATTTGTCAGGCTATCCCAAAGGCACAGTGCCACCAGGCATAGTGACCGGGGTGACCTTAAGAGAAGGCCGCCAAAGTGGTCAGATCCGCTTGTCCTTCGATAAGCAGCCTGAAGCGCTGTTGTATGAGTACCGTTATGCACAAGCGGCAGAGACGCCCGAACAGATGGTATGGACAGATCCACCGTTGATGACCACTTCCAGTAAGAGCAACATCCTGGCCCCACTGGTCCCCCTGACCCGGTATTACGTTCAGGTGCGTTCTGTGAACGGCTTAGGCAAGTCCGAATGGAGTGAATTGGTATCGTATGTAGGACGATAACCATTGAAGATAACCCAACCCTATGCTAAACAGGGGTTGGGTTATTTTCCTTCAGAACTACGCCATTGCGAATGGTGAGAAGCCACCTCTTTACCTGTTTTTAATCAGTCACAATTTTAATTTAAACAAATATGAGCAACATCATCAGTCTTCCCTTAAGCCCAATAGTGGCATCGGAGACCAACAAAAGGAATGCAGACTTTAAACTTGCCCTTGCCGGTACCACAGCTTTACTCTTGTTGATATACTGCGGACCTTTATTACGCAGTGCAGATGCGGCAGCCGCACCGGTGGACCTGGGTATCCTTAGTTTAGCGGTATTGGCTGTATTCGCTTTTCTTTTATTTATCAGCATTAGCCTATGGCTCATGGGCCTGCTATGGCCTGTATTCCGGGATTATCGTAAATATCATTTCTCCTCCAATTTTAAATCCTTAGCACCATGGCAAAAAATCTTTTTTTACCTCAGCACATTTTTCCTGTTGTTGTATGCCTTTGTATATGCGCTGGAGGCCGTCCTGTAGCACAACCCATTGCCTCTTCGGTTTCCGTAGAGCCAGAAAACACCTCTTTTATGCGTAGCCAGCTTCGACGTATCTATACGGCAGAGCTGGGTGTAAAGGAAGCTACAGGAAACAACGATGGCGAAAGGGTAGAGACCTACTTACGTTATGTAGGATTAGGTAAAGGTTATGAATGGTGTAGCGCGTTTTGCAGTTGGTCCTATGGACAGGCGGGTAGGGCAGTGCCGCGTAATCCCTGGAGCCCGGCATTGTTTCCTAAAGTTCGTATCATCTGGCAGCAGGGCAAAACTCCGGTCCGCTTGCCCCAAACCGGTGATGTGTTCGGAGTATGGAACAACAGCCTGGGTCGCATAGCCCATGTCGGTTTTGTGGATCAATGGACCACACATTATTTGCTCAGCGTGGAAGGAAATAGCAATGATGCTGTGGAGCGGCGAAGGCGACCGCACAAGAGTATTTACCAGGTAGCGGATTGGTTACGGTTGTTTTAGATTTCTGGTGGCGCGCGCATCTTGCGCGCGCCTTTACTGTAACTACCTGTCGCCCTGAACCTGACCAATCAGTACAATCTTTCCTCATCAAAAAATACATTAACTCATGAAACACTTAATAATCCTTTCCTTTATGACCGCCAGCTGTGGCATGCAGCGACAGTTTCGCCACCGGAGTGTACAGCAGGAATTGCGCCAGATAGAAAGCCGGTACAGCGACAGCCTTAACTTCGAGGCAAAGTCCACACATTTATACCTGCACACCGCGGACCAAAGAACTATAGCCGAATTACAACCCGAAGGTGTATTTGAATACACACCGGAGCATGGCTTTAAAGGTCGTGCCCGGCGGGTCACCATCCACCAGGTGCAACAACAAGCTACGCTAAACCACGACAGCAGCCAGTTGCAACTGCGGCACTCGACTCAATCCTTTAGTAAAGACCGGGAGTTGCTGATGGCAAAAAGTAAAACGGTAAAGAAAGTGGGGCAGCGCTTTGGGTGGCCGATTATGATAGGAGGGTTGTTGATCATTTTGTTTTTGGTGATAAGGAGGGCTGTTATCTTGGGAAGATAATTGTTTATTTTTACTGCTTCTCTTTGCAAAGGATAAAACGAATGTTGGCCAACACTATTCACAGTATAGTAGGGCATCTCGCTCTAAGCAGGTCTTATTTTTCAAGCCCAACTTTTGCATGAGGTTATACCGGTTGGCCTCGACGGTTTGCAAGCTGATCAACAAGGAGTCGGCGATCTGTTGGTCATTGCATGCTGAGGCGATTAGCTTTAAGATTTCTTTTTCTCTTCTGGTTAGGGTAGGTGTCTTTTGTAACTCTTTTCGTTTTGCATAACGCATTTCCTCTAATAATTGCTCTTTAATGGCGACATCCAAGAATGTCTTGCCTTGTTGTATGCAGCGAATAGCTTCAAGCAAGGTAGCTTGATCGGCCGTACTTTTAAAGAGGTAACCCTTACATCCTTGGTACATCATGTATTGAACATGAGGAAATGATTCCAGACCGCTGAAGATGAGGATTCGCAGCTTAGGATACAGCGCCAATAGAGTGGGTACCAATTCTTTGCCACCTTTGTCTGGCAACTGTAAGTCCAGCAGTAATGCATCAGGGGCTTCATCTTTTATGCCGAGTAACAATTTGTTGGCACTTTTGTAGATACCGATAATTCTGATGTCTGTTTGTCCCTCCAGTGCATTTTTCAGTCCATCAATGACCATTGGGTGATCATCTGTTATGGCTACTTTTATCATCTTATGGCCGGTTGTGCTATTTGGAGTGTTGCTTGTTTTGTTTATGGTGATAGGGTGGTGGTTAGGAAGGCTTCAGGATGATATTTGTATTTTTTGATGATGATGATATTGATTAACAAAATGAAGTTATGTATAAATACAGGCAAACATTGGCTATGCCTGTATTTATACATTTGGGTTTAATGTTTGATCACTTTTTCGTACTTCAATACATTGCCTGCTTTGTTGGTGATTTGTATCAGATATACGCCATTAGCCAGATCTTTTAAGGACATACGGTTGCCATCTTCCACGCTTTGGATTAGTTTTCCTTCAATACTAAATAGGTGTATGTTTATTTTTATCGGGCTGCTTATATGTATGATATCATCAGAGGGGTTAGGATAAATTTGGATATGTTGTCCCAAGTTGTATGGGTCATTAATGGAAACAACATTTTTTACTGTATAAATTTCAGAAGTATCTAAGCACCCTTCCCCACCGGTAACCGCTACCTGGTAATCCGCATTTTCAGAAACAATATATTTGTTTTGTGTTGCACCAGGAATGGCTATACCATTCTTAATCCACTGGTAGCTTTGATAATTATCTTGAGCGGTACTTAAGGTTAATGTATCTACGCTGATAACGGGCTGTTCCATATTGACAAACAACAGCTCCAACGTCAATGTACTGTCGCAACCAACGGCATTGGGTAGGTGTTGCGTATATATGCCATTTTCCGTAAGATCCTGACCGTTAAAATTATACCTATTATTGCACTCCCTAACTGTTATGTAAGATGAAGAAGTATCGTTACATGCAAATTTAACAATAAATCCATCTTGATGTCCAAGGAAATTTAATACTGCCGTATTAGGGCCAGGATCAAAGTCTATGGAGTTCTTAAAAACGCCACAAAAGAACACATTGCCAGAGTGATCAACATCGACTCCATTTCCAAAATCAGGATTTGGCCCTCCAAGGCTTTCAGCCCACAAACAATGACCATTATTCCCATCATATTTTGCTATGTATATATCTGTATTTCCCGAAGAAGTATGTATATATTTGCCTGGATTGATAGGGTCAAAATCTGCTGTTCCTTTATAACCACCTGTAGTATATACATTACCTATGTTATCCAATGCTAAGGTTTGAGCATTACTTGTTTCTGATGCGCCGATGTTCACCGCCCATATGTAATTACCGTTCGCATCATACTTAGCAATAAATGGATTCGTGATAAAACCACCACCGCTAACAGTAAGTATGGCTGTATTTTGTGTATTAAAACTAGCGGTCCCCATAAAATATCCTGTTATAAAAGCCTCACCTGAGGCATTTACAACAATCCCAGAAGTGCTTTCGGAAGATGTGCCTCCGAAATTTAGGGCCCATAGATAATTACCTGTGGAATCATATTTTACTAAATATCCATCATTACTGCCATTGGACGTGAGCGTAGCAGAGCCTATGCCGAAATCGGCTGTGTCAGAAAATCTACCTAAGACGTATACGTTTCCTTTACCATCAACAGCGACTCCAGAACTACCTTCATTTGATTTATTACTACCTATCCTTCTGGCCCATAGGCAATTTCCTGATTCATTATATTTAGCAACAAATCCATCAACTGTACCCTTTGAGATAAGTTGAATGGGACCTCCCGAACCAACAAAATGTACAGTATCGCTAAAGCTACCAGAAACATAGACATTGCCAGTCAAGTCATTATTCACCCCTAAAC
>CAZFKK010000276.1:0-4406 GCA_964519735.1 uncultured Taibaiella sp. | reverse complement strand
CGAGGCTGCCAGCAAAGCACACAGGTCATAAGTAAAACTCTTTTCAAACCGGATATTGGTCCACCATACTACGGTAAGTTTTCTCTTAATGATTTCCAGCGCTACAGCCTTCATCAAAGCGGGTGGGGCTGCTTCATCCACAAAATGAAACCCGTTCTGGCCGGTCTGACTGATAAGCTCCTCGATCCGGTCCACCAGCAGGATAGCAGGGGCGGCTTCGTAATTTTTAATGTAATCCAATGATATATCACAAAAAGTACATTTACCCCAGTAGCAGCCATGCGCTAAGGTGAGCTTATTCCATCTGCCATCACTCCATAACCGGTGCATCGGGTTGGCTATTTCAATAACCGACAGGTAATCGTTAATGGGTAAATCGGAATAATCAGGCGTTCCGGTATCTTTCTGCTTATAGTCCGGCAGTAAGGAGGCATTAAAATAAGTGACTGCTCCTTCGTATAAGGAAAATGTACGTTTGAGAAAATCAAGAGGCCTTTTGCCTTCCAGGTGTTCAAGTAAATGAATCAGGGTGGCTTCTCCGTCATCCAGCGCGATGAAGTCCAGGAACTCAAATACACGCGGATCGCTTACCGAGCGTAATTCTGTATTGGCATATCCGCCTCCCAGGCATATTTTGATGCCGGGATGATGCTTCTTAAACCATTGCCCGCATTTAAAAGCGCTGTACAAATTACCGGGAAAGGGTGCGGATATGGCAACCAGTAAGGGGGACCGCCCTTCCAGCTTTTCTTCCAGGATCTCAAAAAGCAATAGATCTATAAATGTATCCTGCTGCTGTAAGGCATGGTATAAATGGTCAAAAGTAGCTGCCGACTGACCCAGTCTTTCCGCATAACGGCTGAACCCGAAATAAGGGTCGATCGCGGCTACAATAAGGTCGCTGAGGTCTTCCAGGTACAAAGTAGCCAGGTGCCGGGCTTTATCCCTGATGCCCATAGTCCCGAAGGCCCATTCGAGGTCTGCGAGCTGATCAAACCGGGAGGCTTCGGGTAAATAGTTGCCGGTACAGATCAGGTGGGCTAACGTAGGGTTTTTATCCTGCAAAAAGTCAATGACCCGGTCAATAGTCCTTATATATTCATGTTGTAATTTCAATATGCGTTGCTCATTAGGAGCAAGTTGCGGTTTTTTGTCCGCTATCGCCTTAAATAATCTTTCCAGTCCTTTGGCCGAGAAGAGCCGGAGCAGCACATCTATACCCAGATCGCATTGATAGGATGGGATATTATGGGTATTTAAGAAGCCTTTAAGGTAAGCTGTAGCCGGGTAGGGGGTATTCAGCTGGGTGAAGGGTGGGGTGATTAAAAAGACTTGGGGCTGCAAGATGTATCGGGATTTGAGCGTAAAATTAAGAAGAATGAGGCTATCGCGGTCATCTGTGCTCTTTTGATAAAAATCAATGCTTATAAGCTGTTAGCTATGAGCATGCGGCGCAGCGGCTACCCATCTTTGCGCCAGCCAGGATTCGGCCGGCTTTATAACAGCAAACCCGGCATATTTATGCTTACCAATAACCAGGCCGTGTAATGCAATTCCATAGACAGGCGGAAGGGTTCGTCTATTTTCACTTGTTCCCCGCTTTCAAGGCGCGCTTCGTAGGAGATCCGCCCTTCAACAGATCCACTGGCTTTAAGTTCATGATTTCCTGGTTTTTCTTCAAGATCAACATGCTGAATCGTAAATGATCCATTTTTAAATTCAGTGTAAGCCTCAAAGAGGTGCCTGATCGATTTCATTACCTCCTGTTTCTTCAGGGCCTTAGCCTGCTTCCCGGAAATGATAAGATCTTCTGTCATTTCCTCCAGGAACTCCAGGTCCTGATCCAGCCAGGAGTTTAAAAAATTTGTCGCAGCAGCATTCAGGCTGCCTTTGCGGTTAGGATGAAATACTTCATAGGTAAAATGATAGGTCAAATCAGGAATCTTGAACTTCCTGACCTCATGAAAGAAAAATTCTTCCATGATGAATTTATATTTAACTCTCGCCGGGTAAGAATATTCAAAGGTTAAATAAATGGATCTTTCCACCAAAAAGTCCTGCAGGAGCGTTAATTCAAATTCTATTTCTTCATCCGAATGCTGGCTTTCATGCTGAAAATTCTTAGGAAATCCCAGCAGTTCAAGAACGGTGATCTTTTCGTCGCTATCCATTTCCTTTTGCATCGAAAGTATATTGTTCAGGAAGAAATGCTCGATTTCGGCAGGAATGTCTTCTAACGCCCCCCCGAATTCGGCGCCGTGTTCTGCCTGAAGCTTGATCCTGAGTAATTCATTTTCGATTCTTAGTTGTTCTTCCGGGTCATCACTGAATTGCTCCGGCAATTCATCTTCATTGAGGTTTTCATCCAGGCTCATGAGGATAGGGTTTTAGGTGATACAATATTGTCTACAGACAGGAGGGGTTAAGGATTTTTGTTGCAGCTATACTGCCTGTCCTTATTGGCTCCGTTGCAGTTTCCATTTGGATACTTTGGCCGGCTGATGCTCCTGTTTTTGCTCCTGTTTGCCTTGTTCCCACAAAATACCGGCAAGGGTTGCGGCAACTGTTGCTTCCTCTTCATGTTCTTCCACGAGGTATTCCGGCCGGAAGTATTCCGCTATAAAGTTAGTATTAAAATTTCCATTAGCAAAAGCGGGTTGTTGTACGGCCCATTTTCCAAAGGAAAGGGTGGTTTGGATGCCCTGTATCCTGAATTCATCAATAGCACGGCACATCCGGTCTATAGCTTCTTTACGATCTTTGCCCCATACGACCAGTTTAGCGATCATCGGATCGTAGAATATGGGAATGTCCATCCCCTGCTCATAACCGTCATCTACCCGGATACCGGGGCCCTGGGGGCGGACATAGATCTGTAATTTACCGGTGTCCGGAAGAAAATTATCCATCGGGTCTTCAGCGCAAACACGCAATTCTATGCTATGCCCGTTGATATCCAGGTCTTCCTGGGAGAAAGAGAGCGGCGCTCCCTGGGCTATCCTTATTTGTTCCTTGACCAGGTCGACGCCGGTGATCATTTCCGTAACACAATGTTCTACCTGTAATCGGGTATTCATCTCCAGGAAATAGAAATTAAGCTGATCATCTACCAGGAATTCTACGGTTCCGGCACCATGGTATTTACAGGCTTTAGCCACATTTACAGCACATTCACCCATAGCTTGACGCACGTCCTCAGTGAGGCAGGAGGAGGGCGCTTCCTCGATCAGCTTCTGGTGCCTGCGCTGGATAGAACATTCCCGTTCGAAGAGATAAACATAATTACCCTGCTGATCGCCCAATAATTGTATCTCTATATGTTTAGGGGAAGCGACATATTTTTCAATGAAGACATCATCATTACTGAAGGCATTCAGGGCTTCACTTTTTGCCAGGCGCATTTGTTCTTCCAGTTCTTCTTCATTATTAACTACGCGCATTCCTTTTCCGCCACCGCCTGCAGAGGCTTTGATCAATATAGGGTATCCGATTGATGCCGCAATGCTTTTGGCTTCTTCATAACTTTGCAGCGCCTGGTCCGTACCGGGCACCATAGGCACACCAAATTTCAGGGCAGCTTGTTTGGCCCCGATCTTGCTCCCCATGATTTCAATAGAATAAGCCGAAGGGCCGATAAATATAAGTCCTGCATCGGTTACTGCTTTGGAGAAGCCGGCATTTTCACTCAGGAACCCATAACCGGGATGTATGGCGTCAGCACCGTGTTCCAAGGCTATAGCTATAATTTTATCGCCTCTCAGGTAAGACTGCGCCGAGGGTGCAGGTCCGATACATATAGCTTCGTCCGCATATTGCACAAAGGGCATGTTCCGGTCTGCTTCAGAATATACGGCTAAGGTACGGATGCCCATTTCTTTGGCAGAACGCATTACCCTTAAAGCTATTTCACCCCTGTTGGCTATCAGAATTTTTTTCATCATGTTTTATGTTGCCTTGTTAGTACATTCAAGGCTTTTTTTATCTATTTAATAATTTTATAATTGCGTGTGTACAGTGTTTTTATTATTCCTGGTGGAAGGGATCAGAATTGATCGAGGGGCATACCCTCAAAAGTTCCTGAGCTCATCAGGAGCAGGCAAACCGGTTTGGTGGAAGTGCTGATCTTATCTTTGATCCACTGTTCCAACCCTGACTTTTCCTGGAAGACATTTAAGGTATCCGATTGAAACTGTTGTTTTACCGCCGTTGTTTCCAAAAGGGGGAGCCCTTTCAATGCTAAAGCATGGGCGCTGAAAAAAACCGCGCCATGGTCGCAGGCATCCATAGTATGGGCGTATTCCTTTAAGAAATCCCGGGTAAGGCTACTATAAGTATGCAGTTCAAAACAGGCAATAAGCGTATGTTCCGGGTAGCGCGTACGTACCGCTTGAAGCGTTGCTTTCAGC
>CAZFKK010000275.1:0-4421 GCA_964519735.1 uncultured Taibaiella sp. | reverse complement strand
GCCCAGGTAACCGATGAGCAGGAACCCCTGCCCTGGAGCGAGCCCTTTCGGACCACTTCCTCGCGTAACAACATCCTGGCGCCCGTTATCCCGTACCAACGTTGTTATGTACAGGTGCGTGCCCTGAATGGCTTCGGCATTACGGAATGGAGCGAGTCCGTATCGCATGTCGGCCGTTAGTTTTATACAGTACACCTATGGGGCGCAGGCCCCATAGGTTCCTTTCTTAACCTTAAAAATGAATCATATGATCACGACAATACCCTTATCTTTTGCCCGGAGCGGTGTGTTCTGGCTGCCGGCTACACCCCGAAAAATCCGCTTAGGCTTCTATCTTACCGGGCTTATGCTGCTGTTTCTTGCAAATATCCAGATTAAAAAAAAGTCCCCAAATAACTTGCCCATAAGTAGCAGATATGCTACCTTTGCTTTATGAAAGCAGGGGAGATAATCAAAACCATTACTAAAGACGGTTGGTATCAAGTTGCACAGTCTGGGAGCCATAAGCAATTTAAGCACCCGGTTAAAGCTGGCAAAGTAACGGTAGCCGACCATGGAAGTAAAGATATTCCCCCAGGTACATTAAATTCAATTTTGAAACAAGCAGGACTTAAAAATTAAAGTATGGAAACCTTACAATTAATATTAGAGAAAGGGCAAGAAGAATGGTGGGGCCGTGTTCAATACGGTGAAGATCTTATCGTGGAAAATGCCTCCACAGTACAAGAGGTGGAGCAAGGATTAAAGAAAGTGATCCTGGACATGTACGAAAAGGCTGACATCACGTTTGAATATAGCTATGACCTAACAGCCATTTTTGAAGAATTTAAAATGCTAAAAATTTCATCTATTGCGGAAGAGGCAAAGATCAATCCAGGCTTATTACGGCAATACGCGGCCGGGGTCAAAGGCGCATCAATGGCCCAGGTTAAAAAGGTCGAGGAAGCTATACACGCTATTGGGAAAAGATTACAGGGTGTGCACCTGTATGCATAGTATCTGAAAAGAAATTTGTATGCAAATTGTATGCACATAGAAAAAGGGCTTATGATTTTTACATCATAAACCCTTGATTTTTTGCTCTCCCTGCTGGACTTGAACCAGCGACCCTCTGATTAACAGTCAGATGCTCTAACCAACTGAGCTAAGGAAGAATGTGCTTCATTTTTAATGGATGGCAAAGGTAAGGATTGTTTTCATTTTTCAAAACATTTCGCTTACTTTTTTTCTCCCAGAAAGCGAAAATTATACCAGATCAACCGCAAATCATCTAAGGTAGAATAACTGGTGGCATACAGCTGTGCCAGCTTTCCCTGGTTATAAAAGTCAGGGGAATAATCTTCCTTTAAAGGGTAAGGTGCGGCAACCGGTGTCTTAATGGCGGGCAACTGGAACTGGCTGGTGATCGCAGCCGTGTATCCGATCCATGTTTTTTTCCCACCCAATACCTGGAAAATATGCTCCCAAAAACCTTGCGCATTTTTCACACGCCACATGATGAAGGGATAAAACAACAAAAAGAGCAGCGCGGTAAGGATATCTACGATACGCTTATTCCTCCGGTTATGAGAGCTCCCCAATTGATAGCGGTTATTTAACAGGAATAACTCAGCATTCTGCTTATCTTCATTACTCCCGATAACCACAGCACCCTTACTTGCTTTTATTTTATAAGAAGGCTTAGGGGCGCAACGTTCCATATTGTACAATATAGAACGGTAACTTAAGGCTCCGGCATCAAATATCAATTCATTAATATGATAGATGCTTCTTATATCCGGCAAATCCGGCAGAGCGCCCAAAACTTTGTCTTTATCCGAAGGATGAATAGCCACCCTGCCCAACACTTCAAGATTGTAATCAGACCGGCTCAACAAGGTAAGTATAGGCGTATACCCCCTGTCATCACTCACAACGGCGGCTGTATAATCCACCTTGCCCCTCGGTACCAACCTGATCCATTTCAACAGGGACAGCAACCAACGGGCCAGCAACAGCAGCATAGTGCCGGCCAGGCCGCTGAACAAAACCACCGCACGGGAATAACGATACTCCAGAGGCAATAAACCATAACCCGCTAAAACGATAATCGTTCCCACGATCATCCCCCTTCCTGCCTTGAATAAACTAAAAGGCTTGTCGTAGGCCCCGTTAAGGTACAGGCTCAGTAGCCAGATGGTCACAAAAACAGGTAAGGTGACCCACAGCACATTGGGATTGAGCGAAGATACCTGGGCTACGGTATCGAACCATACGTCTTTGATCAATAACGTAACGATAGTGAGCAGTAAAGCATCCAGCAGGAACATCTTAAACAGGGAAAATAAATGGCGCCCCCAATTCATGAAATTACGAATGGATAATACGATGCGTAAGGAAGTAATATAGATGGTGCCTAACTGCCTGGGATAATATTTTTTGACAAATAAAGCATGGGCTTTATAAAACACCTTCATGTAATGATAAGAAAGCTTCCGGGTACTTTCCCCTTTATAATGGACCACCGTTGTTTCCGGGAAGTAATAGTTCTGGTAACCGGCATTCTGGATCCGGTAACACAGGTCCACATCTTCACAATACATAAAATAGGCTTCATCAAACCCTCCTCCTGCATCTTTCAAGGCACTGTCCCGCACCAATAAGCAACAACCCGACAGGATATCCACTTCTGCTACCTGGTATTCCCGGATATGGGCGGCATAATATTTGTTGAAAAAAGGAGAACCCGGGAAAAGCCGGGAAAGGCCCATTACCTTAAATACGGATACCCAAAAGGAAGGAAAGGCTTTTTTAGAATCTAAAGAATACCTGCCATGTCCATCGATGAGCCTTGGCCCCAGGCAACCTACTTTGGGATTACGGTCGAGAAAAGCGAGCGTTTGGGTATAAAAATCCTCTGCTAATACCGTATCCGGGTTGAGAAAATGAAGATAGGTTCCTTTAGCCAGGGCTATTCCCTGGTTGTTGGCTTTGGCAAAGCCCGCATTCTGGCTATTGGCTAAGAGCAATACTCCGGGAAATTGCTCGCGAACCATCCTGCAGCTATCATCCGAAGAGCAATTATCCACAACAATGACTTCAGCATCTATTGTTTCTATCGCCCGCATAACAGCGTCCAGGCATAACTCCAGGAAATGCTGTACATTATAACTAACGATGATGATAGAAACCTGTTTGC
This sequence comes from uncultured Taibaiella sp., assembly GCA_964519735.1. Taxonomy (GTDB): domain Bacteria; phylum Bacteroidota; class Bacteroidia; order Chitinophagales; family Chitinophagaceae; genus Taibaiella. Next base: position 1,243 of record CAZFKK010000275.1, on the reverse strand, counting down.
GTTGATCGTTCATGCCCGATAATTTTTTTAGTAGCGCCTTTCCGTAACATAATAGACCAAAGACTCCATAGCTACCCTGGCTTCAGATTCGGGAAACTGGTGCAGGATCGCCATCGCCTCCTGCTGGTAGGTCATCATCTTCTGCCTGGCATACTCAATGCCCCCATTACTGTTCACAATATCAATGACCTCCTTTACCTTTTGCTTATCCCTGTTCTGATTTTTCACAATATAAATAATTTTCCTTTTCACCGGCTCTTCTACGTGTTGCAAGGTATAAATAAGGGGTAAGGTCATTTTCTTTTCCTTGATATCAATACCTGTAGGTTTACCGATATTATCATGTCCGTAGTCAAAGAGATCATCCTTGATCTGGAAACTAATGCCTATCTTCTCTCCAAAAGCATGCATCAACGCGGCTGTCTCCTTATCTTCCGTAGCCGACCATGCTCCTGCCGCACAGGCAGAAGCCAGCAAAGAAGCTGTTTTACTCCTGATAATTTCAAAATAGATATCTTCTTTTATATCCAGTTTCCTTGTTTTTTCGATTTGCATCAATTCCCCTTCGCTCATTTCTTTTACGGCAGTGGACACCAGTTTCAGAATCTCAAAATCATCATTTTCCAGGGAAAGCAATAAGCCCTTCGACAACAAATAATCGCCGACCAGGACGGCAACCTTGTTTTTCCATAAAGCATTGACGGAAAAAAAATTCCTGCGCAGGTTCGCATCATCTACGACATCATCATGCACCAGGGTAGCGGTATGTAATAATTCAATTAAGGAGGCCGCACGGTAAGTCCTTTCGGTCATCTGACCACAGATCTTTGCCGCCAGGAAAACAAACATAGGGCGCATCTGCTTGCCCTTGCGCCTGATAATAAACCGCATGATACGGTCCAGAAGTGCATTACGGCTTTTAACACTTTCTGAGAATTTCTTTTCGAAAAGCGCCAACTCCTCAGCTATCGGTTTTTTGAAATCTTTCACTCTTTTAAATGTTTAATGAGTATATACATTCCTATACATGAACAGCACCACTCCAAAAATAAGGATCACGTTACCAGGGGGTAAAAATAGACCAATTTTTGATTTTTGACTACAATTGCCTGGCTTCCACAAGTTTTATCCGGACCCTAAACAGGTATCTTAAAGGGAACATAAGCTGCTGCAACGGTAAAACCCACAAAACACCTCAATAAAAAAATCCCGGTAGTTTCCTGCCGGGATTTTTTTATTGAGG
>CAZFKK010000274.1:0-4426 GCA_964519735.1 uncultured Taibaiella sp. | reverse complement strand
CAAGGATCATTATGAGCTAATGGACTATAAGCCTGAATACAAATACGATAAGACCCGGTTTTTTCCCCGTATCTGGAGTTTTTCCGACCCTAATCATGCCCACTTTTACCGCACTTACCTGGATTTGAGCGAAAATGACGAGCCCACAGCCCTGGACAATCAAAAGTTCTTCTGGAGTTACCAGGTCAACTGGATGTATTGGCGTTATTTTATGTGGAATTACGCCGGCAGGCAGAATGATCTACAGGGATATGGACAAAGTGAGACCAAACATGGCAACTGGATATCCGGCATAAAACCCCTGGATAAGCTACTGGGGCGTGGTGACGTGGATGCCCTGCCTGATTTCTATAAAAACAATAAAGCCCGTAATCAATATTACCTTCTGCCTTTTATCTTAGGAATACTGGGGTTGATCTACCAATACAAAAGAGACAAAAAGGACACCATTATTGTCGGCCTTCTCTTTTTCTTCACAGGTCTGGCAATTCAACTGTATATCAACAATACGCCGATGCAACCCAGGGAACGTGATTATGCCTACGTTTCCACCTATGCTTTCGCTATATGGATTGGTTTGGGTGTATTAATGGTAATGGACTGGTTACGCAGATTCATTAAGAATCCCGTTCCTGCAGCACTAGTCGCTTCAGCGATATGCCTGGTTGCTGTTCCGGTATTAATGGCTTCGGAAAACTGGGATGATCATGATCGTTCCCAAAAGACCATTGCCCGTGATCATGCCCTGAATATGCTGAATGCCTGCGACTCCAACGCTATCCTGATCACCTACGGGGATAATGATACTTATCCGTTGTGGTACCTGCAGGAGGTTGAAGGTTACCGTACGGATGTCCGGGTAATAAATTACAACTTGTTAGGCACGGATTGGCAAAACGAGCAACTGACCTTCAAGGTGAATGATGCAGACTCTTTGCCTGTCATATGGAGCCCGGACCAATACCGGGGACGTAAATTGAATAATATACCCTTCTATGAAGATCCACGTGTGCCCAAAGGCCGTTTCTTCAGCCTGGAAGAGGTTATCCTCTTTTTCACCTCGGAAAGCAACCAGTTGCCTACACGTGGCGGAGAAAAGATGAATTTCCTGCCTACCAAGAACTTAATGATACCGCTGGACAAAGAGGCCCTGTTAAAAAGCGGTCTGGTTCAGCCGGCAGATTCTGCTCTTATAGGCCAGGAGTTACGTTTTGTATATAATAAGGATAATGCTACCCGCGCAGACATGGCCCTTATGAACATTCTTGCCGGACAGGCAAAGACAGGATGGACGAGGCCCTTATACATGACCGACGGGGCGCCCAACCTTGGATTGGATGGTTACTTCCAGTCGGAAGGTACCTTAAGGAAGTTTGTTCCTATCCGGAAACCCGGCTTAGTCCAGGGCATAGCTCCTTTTTCAGACCTGGATAAGAACCTGGACCTTTTCCTGAACACCTTTACTTATGGCGGTGCCGCCGGCAACAATATCTATTATGATGAAAAGAACAGGTTATTGTTCAACTTATACCGGCAAAACACCGCAGAACTGGCACTATCTCTTCTTGCAGCAGAGCGTAAGGAGGATGCGGTGAAGGTATTAGACCGCTTCATGAAAGGAGTTTCAGAATCTTCCCTGCCTTATGATATGATGGCTTATGACCGTAGTATCATTTACATTATTGATGCCTATTACCGTGCCGGCGCCCTTGATAAAGTAAAGCCTTACACAGATAAAATGGTCAAAAATATCAATGCGGAAGTAAAATACTACCATTCCCTGGGCAACGGGAGCGAAAACGGCAATGCCACACAGATCGTACAGCAAAACCTGGGCCTGCTTGATTTCCTGGCTAATACTGCAGCACAACACGGAGATACCACAAATGCTCAGCAATGGAAACAAACTTTCCAAAGCTTATCACAAGGCATATATGGCGTGAATACCCGTCCACAATAAAACAAACAAATATTAATATACAAATGCCCGCTTTGAAATATACTTTCAAAACGGGCATTTTAAATCGGGTTCTGTCAGTTTACAGCAAATCCTATTTACCTGTAAAATTGGGTTTACGCTTTTCCAGAAAGGCTTCTATACCTTCGCTAAAGTCATCCGTTTTACCACAGGCATCCTGGTAATCCTCCTCCAACTGCAATTGCTGGGACAAGGAGTTTTTATAGCTTGCATTCAAGGCCAGCTTCGTATACCCCAATGCTATCGTAGGCATCTGTGCCAGGGCAAAGGCAATGTTCTTACTCTCCAGGTCAAAAGATTCATCAGGAAATACTTTATAAATCATATTCAGCCGCTCTGCTTCTGCGGCTGTTATTTTCTCTCCCAGCATCATCATAGCAGAGGCTTTCTGAAGCCCGATCAGGCGGGGAAGGAAGAAAGTGCCCCCACTATCCGGGATCAGTCCTATCTTACTGAATGCCTGCATAAAGGAAGCGCTTTCTTTAGCCACCACAATATCACAGGCCAAAGCGATATTGGCGCCAGCTCCGGCAGCAACACCATTGACTGCAGCAATCACCGGTTTTTCTATTGTCCGGATACGTTCTATTATAGGGTTATAATGGCCATGTACAATTGACCTCAACTCAGGGCCATTAGGATCAACGGCCTCTGCCAGGTCCTGGCCGGCACAAAACGCCTTGCCTTCACCGGTAAGGTAAACCGCCCTGATCTGATCATCCCGCATGCATTTATCGAGCTCATGTTGCAAGGCCAGCGCCATCTCCCGGTTAAAAGAATTGAATTTATCCGGGCGGTTAAGCCGTAGCATGGCTACATTATTTTCTACTGAAGTAATTAAGACGCTCATTTTTATTTTAATTTTAATCATTCAAAAGTAAAGTAACCGGCAGCAAAAAACAAATCGGTGCTTACCTTTACCTTATGGAACTGGATAAAAAAGAGGCGGACCTCCTGGATAATATGCTGCGTTACTGGCAATCCGGCCAACTGATTGATGAAGAGCAGGCCTTAAAGCTAAAATCCAGCTATTCCCGTCGGATTACCCCAGCCGGAATATGGGCTTCCTATGCATTTATCGCAGCAGTATCCTGTGGCATGCTAGCCTTTGGCGCCCTGGTCCTGGATGAGAAATGGGTAGAGCTATTCCGGAAAAGACTGGGGCTCTCCGAAGCTATTGTGGGTATCTTTTTTATATTGATCACCTTCCTGCTTACTTATTTAGCTAAGATCCGCCTGCGTAAATCCCCGGAATACAAAGTAGCCAATGAAACGTTTACGCTTACTATTGTTATGAGCCTGGCTGTTGGCCTGGCTTACCTGGGCCGCAGCTTCGGCTACTTCGACAACCAATATGCCCCGGTGCTACTGGTAGCAGCTTGTTGTTATGGTGGCATTGCCTTATACCTGAACACGCAATTGCTATGGGTCACTATGTTATGCACTCTTGCCGGCTGGTGGGGGGCGCAGACCTATTCCTGGAGCCAGGGGGCCGATTATTTTCTGGGCATGAATTATGCCCTGCGTATGACCGTGTTCGGGCTGTTCATCCTGGCCATGTCCTACGTACTCCAACGAAAAAATAATCTTCTGAAATTCCACAAATCCACTTATTTCCTGGGATGGGTATTTTTCCTGATTGCCGCATGGACGCTTTCTATTTTCGGCAATAAAGGAAGTATGGAAGCCTGGATGGCGATCAGGCAGGGTCAGCTATGGTACTGGGCTTTGGGCTATACTTTTTTATTGGCCGGGCTGTTGTATTATGCCTTCCGGCAAAAGGAGGATACCCTAAGAGATATTGTCCTTATCTTTTGCCTGCTTCATATCTATACCCGCTATTTTGAATACTTCTGGGACAGTACAAATAAAGGAATATTTTTCTCCCTGCTGGCTTTATCCTTTTGGTGGCTGGGTAAGAAAGCGGAACAATGGCGACGCAAAACAGGATAATGCTTCGCATTAGTCTCCTCCCTTTTCAGACAGGTAAAGACCCTTAGTATTGAAATACGAATTTCAGACAAATTTATCCGGGAAAAGAAACAACTTTTATCCTGAGTCTTTTTGAATAAGCAGGGAAAGCCGGGATATTATAGTTTTACCTGGCGGATGACCCGCTTCAGATTCAAAGACACAATATCCGCCATAGTACGGCATTTCAGGTATAACGCATCGCGGTAATGAGCTGCCAACCCTTCTTTCAACTCCTGTATATGCGCTTCCGGGGCTACTGTATCTGCATCCAGGACATCCCGGAGGTAAGCAATACGATAACGTTCACTACGTAGCCGGTGCACCATAGAAGAACACTCTTCCTGCTGGTATTGGATGTACGTTTTCTCGGTAAGGTATTCCATACCCAGTTGCACATAAGGATAATTCTCTTTGAAAAACTGGGGGAGGTACACCTTTTTATTTCCCTCATAGAATTGCTGGTCGAAATCAATG
>CAZFKK010000273.1:0-4438 GCA_964519735.1 uncultured Taibaiella sp. | reverse complement strand
ATGCCGTCTGCGGGGATCAGGGTGGCCAGCGCCGCTTTCCGCTCGGTAAGCGGAAGCGCGGTCAGGTCTTTGCCGTCCAGCCAGAGCAGGTCAAAAACATAATAACAAAGGTGCCCGTCAGCCTCGCTCCGCCAGTTCTGAAGGCGGTTGAAACCCGAGGCCCCGTTTTCGTCCACCGCAACGATCTCTCCGTCAACGACAGCGTGGACATCCCAGGCCTTCAGCGCTTCATAAACCGGGTAGAATTTTTCATTGAAGGTCTTGTCATTCCGGGACCTTAGTTCGGTTGTTTTCTTGCCGAGGAAGGCAATGGCCCGGTAGCCGTCCCATTTTACTTCATATTCCCAACCCGGGTCATCAAAAGGCTCGTCTGCAGGCATGGCCAGCATCGGTTGCATAGAAACCGGGAATTTTGCGCGTTTTGCTTTTTTCATTACCGACTGCAGGTCCACCTCCGGTTCAGGCAGGACGGGAGCTTCCGGGTCCAGCTGGTCTTCCACCAGTTTTTTCACCATTTTACGGGGCGGAGTCTTTGCTTTCTTTGGCGCCGTACTTCCCTGGTCTTTGTTGATCTCGTCCAGTGTCCTGTCCGAGACCACCGACCTGGCAAGCCGGGTCACGTCGGTGGTTGTGGCAGCATCATCCTTATGTTTGATCAGCAGCCAGGCATGTTCCCCCATCCCTTTGGTGCGAACGAGGGCGAATTCGCCCTGCAGTTTCTTCCCCTGCAGCCTGAATTTCAGGCTGCCTTCCTTCCATTGCCGCAGCAGCAATTTTTCCCGTGCCGCCTTGCCGGCGACCTTTTCAATGGGCTCATACGTTCCTTCGTCCCAGACCATCACCGTCCCTGCCCCGTAATTGCCTTTGGGTATGATGCCTTCGAAGTTACGGTAATCATAAGGGTGGTCCTCCACTTCCATGGCAAGGCGCTTGTCCGCGGGGTTCAGGGAGGGCCCTTTCGGTACCGCCCAGCTTTTTAACACACCGTTCATCTCCAGGCGAAAGTCATAGTGAAGCCGTGAAGCTTTATGTTTCTGCACAACGAACCGCAGGTACCTCCCGCCGGCCTTGCCGCCTTCAGGTTCCGGCGTGTCTTCAAAAGCCCGCTTTTTCTTGTATTTCGTAAGTCCCATTAATTACATTTTATCGTGTATTTTCGGTCCATGGCCTGCTTCGTCATTGGAAACAAGCAAAAAATGGGGTTCTGGTTTACCAGAACCCCAGGAAGCTCTTTGTCCCTTCGCCGGAATTACCCGTATCAGGTTCAATGAGTATATTCTCAGGTTTATTCAAACCACCCCATAAAAGCTTCCACTTATCAAGACAAACCCGGGCCGGTTTAGTTTTGATAAAGACGTTTTTTAACAGTAGTTTAAATCCTCCTGAAGCTTACCGCGTTATTTATTTTTTTCTGGTCGCTACATGCTTAATGATACGGTACTGCTGTGTACTATCTAAAATGAAGTATTGATTATTCAGCGTTTTTACAGGCTGGATATTAAAGCAGGAATAAAACGAGTCGCTCGTTTCCATGGCGGGCATGTGATCATCAATAACCTTAAATGTTGTTTGAACCTTATCGCCCCGGATCTTAGAGAGCAACATACTTTCTACAGGAAGCCCCCAATCCATAATAAAACGTTCTTCGGACTTGTTTTTATCTTCGATGATCAATGCTTTGCTGATCTTTTTATCCTGGATATCGCGTAAGGCCCATTCTAAATTTTTAAACCTTGAATGGAAATAGGCATACGAGTGGGCAATGTACCCTAACCTGATAGAAAAGACCACGATAAGAATGAGGGTTAAGCGACCCGCCTTTTTACTCTGTATCAGCCCGAGGACTAATGGCGCCGCGATAATAACAGATAGCGCGGACCATTCGCTTTCCATATAGAATCTTAAACTTCTGGGATACGCATCGGGAAAGGTCAGGCAGATTAACAGGTAATAGCCGCAGGCAAACAGCAGCATAGAGAGGCTATTCAGGTATTGCTTTGCTTTGATCAACATAAAGCAACTGCCACAAAAAACAGCTATGGCCAACCAATAGTTAGTCAGCAGTAAGCCTGCAAATGTTTTGGACTGGCCTGAGGTAAAGGCGTCTATTATGCCGGCAACGGAGACTTTTTTTACGCCCTCCAGCTTTACCGGATCGTACCAGCCGCTATTGCTAAGCTTGTATTTCACGATCATTAAAACAACTAACAGGCATGTTGTCCCTATAAACCGTTTGTCCCGGAGCAGGATGGTCAACCTGGTCTGGCTATGTATCAGGACCCATAAAAATGCCAATGGAACAAATACCAGCAAGTGGCTGGATATTGCAAGAATAGCCAATGGAACTAAGAAGAAATAGCCTATTATTTTTTGGCGCTGCTGTAAATATTGATACAGGCCGATAAATAAGAACATCCAGGTTATGCCTTGATGGACCTCGTTATTAGGCCAATAGTACACATCGCTGACAAATAGCGTAAGGTACAATGCCAGGAGCACGGCCAGCCATCGCTGTCGGAACAGGAAGCCCAATAGTAAGGCGGAGCCCAGATAAAAAAGGTAAAAGCTAAGCGAGTAGCACAGCAATATTGTTTTTAAGGACAAACCCATATAGGTGCCTATCAAAGGAAACATTTGCGTAATAAATGCACCATATCTATGTTCCGCGAACACAAATGATTCCGTATTGATGATATTGAAGGTGATCCATGCGGAATCGATAAATAACATACGCTCCTGGTAGGTGTACAGGGAAAATACTGCCAATACCAGGATTGCGGATACCGCAACTATATAGGGGGAACGGGAATTATCAGCGCTGACATTCATTGTTTCAAGAGATGTTTCTTAACTTCCACCGGGCTGGGTTGTCGTGAACCAGGCTGTTTTGCCCGGGATTATAAAAAAATATTTCGGTCCTACGGCTGCTGAAGGAGGGGAATGGGGGAGCGCAAAGCTTATTCCATAGGATTATGGTGTTTAATGAGGTTCAGGCTAATGGCTTTCTTGATCATGGCAGCGGTATTTTTCACATCGAGCTTTAACAGCAAATTATTTCGATGATGATCAATCGTTCTTTTGCTTAGGGATAAACGTTCTGCAATTTCCTTGCTGGTTATATTATCCGCAATGAGCTGGAGTACATCATTTTCTCTTTTAGTCAGGCGCAATTCCTGCTTATGCCCCGCACCCCCACCAAGCGTTGCGTCCAGAACGATCTCCCTGAGTTCATCCCCGAGGAATTGTTTATTGTCATAAACCGTTTTGATCGCTTTAATGATTGTGGATAGGGGGTCTGTCTTCAGGATATAACCCGAAACACCGGAGTTAAACATGTTCTTAATATAATAGGCGGTAGCCAGGTTGGTCAGCGCAATCATTTTAAGGGAGGGGTATTGACGGGAGATGATCCTGGCGAGTTCTTCACCGGACAAGCCGGCCATCTGGATATCCAGGAGCAGAACATCCGGCGCTTTAGTTTTCAAATCTTCCAGCAGGGCATCGCCATTGCTATAGGCGCCGATGATGCGGATCTCCTTGCTGGTTTTGAAGACATTTTTCAGGCCCTGAAGCACTAAAGGGTGATCGTCCGCTATTACTATATTAATCATCATTTACTTTCCGGTGTACGGATAGATTGGTTTATTATTGAATATCAAACTCTATATAAAAAGAAGTACCCTTCCCTTCTGCCGTTTCAATATTGCAGGTACCCCCCAAACTCTCTACCCGGGCATGTACACTTTCCAATCCTACACCCTGCTGGAATACCGGCTTATCCTGCCCGAGCCCGATGCCGTCATCTTCCACGGTAACGCTTAGCACGGGAGCATCATAAATAATCTGAACCAGGGCTTCCGTAGCCTTGGAGTGCTTGGCGACATTGTGGATCAGCTCCTGGATGATCCGGTAAATGCCCAGGCGGTAATGATCCGAAAGTAACTCAAAATTTCCATAAGCCTGGATATCTATAGCCAGTTTTTTGCTCTTTTGTATATATTTACAAAAGCTGTTGATGGCTTCAATAAGATCGTGCTGCAGGAAAATGCCCGGCATCATATTATGGGCCGTCATCCTTAACTCCATGCCGGCCTCGTTCAGTATTTGCGCAGTACTTTCAAAAATCTCTTTCTGATCCGGGTCAAGGTTGCCTTGTTCCAGGTAACCCATATTCATTTTAGCCGCAGAAATAAGTCCCCCGATGCCGTCATGAAGTTCGCCGGCGATACGTTTCCGCTCTTTCTCCTCTCCATCTATGGTAGCCTGGAGGTGGTCTATCTTCCGCTGTTTTTCCAGGTTGTTCAATTGATGCTGCATGATCCGTTGCCTGGCCAGGTAGCTTTTTCCAATAAAAGCGACAATTAAACCTGCAATAATCACACTTGCCGCGATCAACGTGATCCACTTGTTTTTTCGTTCCAGGTCTTTGTCCCGTTGA
>CAZFKK010000272.1:0-4439 GCA_964519735.1 uncultured Taibaiella sp. | reverse complement strand
TGTAAAGGAACACAACCCCGGGGCCACCATCATAAGAAGCTTTACCAATGCTGCTGAAAACACCGGCACCGATAACAGCGGCAATACCGAGGGCTGTCAGGTCACGGACGCCTAAAACCCGTTTGAGTCCTGAACCATGGGTATCTCCCCTTCCCTCCGCAGCATCCCTGAGAATTGTCTCAATAGGTTTCTTCCGAAAAAGAGCAGTAAACATGTTATTTTTTTAGGCAATAAATGTAAAGAGAAAAAAAATGAAAAAAGAAAAGAATTATCAGCAGCAGCGTAACCCTAGGTTTTCGTTACTTTATAATTAGAGATCGTGCCGTTTTCGTGCACAGCCTGTATATAATAAGTTCCCTGGGCATAAGCGCTCATATCTATATTTTCCAGGGCACCACTTACCGAACGAACCTGTAATACCTTACCTCCGGCATCGCTTAACCTGATCACCCTGATCTTTTGATTCGTAATCCAGACCTGCAGGATATTGGATACCGGGTTCGGATAGATACTGATCCAGGCTGCGGCTTCAAAATAAAGCCGGCATACCGGGCTATAACTATATTGTCCCTGATAAGGGATCAGTTTCAAACGGTAATGGTTAGCTCCTGCTCCAGGCAGGGAATCTGTATAAGAAAATCGCTGTATTCCCGTATCTCCGGAAGCGCTCAGCTTACCGATAGGGTCCCAGGTTTTGCCATCTGCACTTCTGAACACCTCATAAAGAATAGTACCGCTATATCCAGGAGCCTCCCAGCTAAGCAATGCCCTGGTCTTGATTTTTTCTGCCCGGAAAGAAAGCAATCGAAGAGGCAGAGGAAAACTTACATTAATATAAACCTTGGCTATATTGGTTGTATTTCCTTCCTGGTCGGTTATACTATAGCTGAAGCTGAAAGAGTCTGCCTCTGAGGCGTCGGGCGTATAAATGATTTGCCCCCGGGCATCAATTTCCGCTTTACCTTTAGAAGGAGCCCTTACTAGAGCAAGGGTAGCCAGGTCAAAAGAAGTACATGGAGCCGTGTCATTATCCAGGATCGGGATGATAATGCGATGCCCTGCACTGGAAATTGTATCATTTCGGGCGACAGGATGCGCCATAAGCACATAAAAGGGAGGAGATGATTCCGACATACAATGATCAACGCCAAAACAGACTACCCGGTAGGTGCCCGGAGTAATGAGTATCAGTGAGTCCGAGATCTCGCCGGAAAGCAGCTTGTCCTCTTTGCTCCATTGAAAAAGGTAAGCTTCCGGCGAGGCAGCTTTCAGCCGTATTGTATCTCCCGGACACATCACTATCGATTGCCGGCCGGACTGGGCAAAAACCGGCCGGCCGGCAATAATAAGTAACAGCACCAGGAGCATCACATTATACCTACCCATAAGTTACAGACACTATTTAAAATTTATATTTCCTGTGCAACGAGATTAAACTATTGCAAGGTAATTGTCGGAGGTGCAGGAGCTGTTCCCTGTACAATATCAAAGGTAGCGGTACCCACACAGTCCTCTAATTTAGATCCGTTATTTGCCGGAGGCAAAATATAGGTGACGCTTACGTTAAAAGTTCCGGGCGTAGTCACAGCCAGTTTTTCATTCTGGCTCCCCGATACCGTTCCGGCAGTCCCCGACCAGGTGAACCCGTAAGACACCCCTGAGGTTACTGTTAACGCTGAAAAATTAGAGCTGGCGGTTAATGAAGTAGCTACTGCCTGATTAGCGCAATAATCCTGACCCGGGTTATCGTTGACAATACTGGCCGTCAATTGGGGCAACACAATGACGGTATAGTCAACGGGGTCTGACCAACATCCTGCCGCATCTTTAACCCGGAAAGTATAGATCTTTGTTTCAGCAGTGGTAGCCACAGCGAGAGAAGGAGTTATTTCTAACTCACCGCTACTGCCTGGCGTAAGGGGCGTACTTCCTTCTTTCCACTCGAATTCAGCGAAGGTACCCGCACCAGGCTGAAGGGTAAAAGAAGAGCCCGCACATACATAATAGGGGTCAGCATAACAAGACAGGGCAGCTATAGTAATCACTATTCCTGCAAGCATTGATTTGAGCATTTGTTGAAACATGCTATCAGTTTTAAATGGGTTAAAAAATCAAAATAGCCTATATTATATCATTCAATAAGCAGAAACCGGAGGTGCATCAGGGGCCTCCTGGGAAGTAACCCTGACTTTAGCTCTTGGAGAAGCTGCGGCGCAGGATAACTTTTGCACTTCCACGTAATAATCATGGATCCCAACATTAAGGTTACTCACAGCAAAACCGGCGCCTGTATATAATGCTGCCCCTCCAGTTAATGTACTATACCATGTATAATTCAAAGATCCAATGCCGGGCAAGCCTGACTGGGAAGAACCGGCTACCAATGTGGCAGTACCATTGCTACAGATAGACACGGATGTTGGTATAACTGTAGCTACTGCCGGAATACGCTCCACGTCAAATATGTTTAACCCGTTGCTACCCAGGTCCTCCCCTAATAGGCCAATATCCAAATCCACTTTAATCCTGTCAAAAATAACAGGGTCGCCGTTAATATCCTTCGGAACTACTGCAACAATAGCTTTACCACCACTGATACCAAACAGTGAAGAAAGTCCCAGCAGATCAATATCCAGCAATGCCTGAAGGCGCATCACCTCCCCAACTGCAACACTGCCAAGGTAGGCCTGTAGCGTAACGCTGGTTCCGAGCTTTACCGCTGCAAGATCCGGATTCCTGGATAAGACCATTTTTATACCATCTCCGACATTCGAAGGTCCGCTAAAATAGAATTCCTGGAAAACCTGTCCGCCTAACAAACTTAAACCTGTAGCAAAGAAGCTTGAACCGGTATTATAAGCAGGATCAGCGTCAAAGGCTGAAGCAGGAGCCGCTACACCAAAACTACCGTCAGAAATGCCGGAAGTTCCTGCAGCTGCAGTCCATGGCCTGCCACAATCTGCCCGGTTTAGCGGGTAAGGATTTACAGAACTACTGGCAGCAGGTCCATAAAAGCAGTAATATACTTTAACTTCGTTCGTACCTGACGCAGCCGGGGATTTCAATGTTATTCTTAACCCCTGGAAACTAGCGCGCAGGGTAACCGCCAAAAACAGGGTGCCATCTGCCATATGGAATACGGAAAACGGTGGTGTATTGATAGGACTTACTGTCGATCCCGTGGAATTATTGTAGGCCTGCAACACGATTTCTCCACCCAGAAGGCTATCTATGTTTTCCGTAGCGACTACTGAAATGCGGATGTAGAGCGTCACTGGTGCGGTAGAAAACGCCGAAATCAGGGAAGAAAATTTTACGTGAATATACGACTCGTATGTTCCTGTAGTGCTCCAGGCTTTAAGAACGGCAGCATTGTCATTCGGTTTAATATTGCCAGTGACACTCCTTACCTTATCAGGATCAGTAACACTCCCCCCACCTGAAGTTACCGGTGTTGTGAAACCATTATTTTGAGTGCTGGCATATACAGCGTTAACAGGCTGAGCATACGGGGTATTATACGCGAAGAGTCCGGGCAAAACCATCAAGGTAGTGCTTAAAAACCTACAATATGATTTGAATACGCTCTTCGCCATCCTTAATCCTATTATTAACAAAAATATGGCTAAAAATTAATTACAACAACCTCGTAGCATATATTATTCATTTTTTATGAAAAAATTATGCATTTCAATATAATGAAAATTAACGACAATCACAATTCATAAAATAAAAAATACATTTTTTATGCTTCATGATTATTCATCACTAATTCCCAATAATCAATCACTAATAACAGAAATTTCTGCTACCCTATCTAGCTGCAGTACCAAAATGCTGTAATAGGGTAAATAACGGAGTTATTGAAAACCATAAACTCAGAATAAGAAAATCCTAAAACACCCTGTTATAAACGATGGATTTGATAGGATTCCTTTTAACTTTGCCCCCTAAAAAATAATTGAAATTTCATGGAACTGCCTGAGCATTTAACCATTTCCGATCTGAAAACTTTATTACAACATTCCCTTACACTTTCAGAGAAAGACCTCCAAAATGTCCGGTCTAACCGCCAATACCTGGATCAAAAAATGAAGAGTGGGGGAACTTTTTACGGGATCAATACAGGTTTTGGGTCTTTGTGCCAGGTGCGTATCCCGGACGATCAGGTAAGCCAGTTGCAGGAAAACCTGGTTTGTTCTCATGCCTATGGTTTTGGAGAGGAAGTACCTTCGGAAATAGTCAGGTTGATGTTATTGCTGAAGATTCGCGGGTTGGCTCAGGGATACAGTGGTATTCATGAAGATACGCTGCAGCGGCTTGTGTTCTTTTACAACAACAATATCCTGCCGGTAGTTTATGAACAGGGCTCTCTGGGCGCCTCCGGCGACCTGGCCCCTCTGGCTCATTTAAGCCTCCCCTTGCCTAACAAGGGGAGG
>CAZFKK010000271.1:0-4440 GCA_964519735.1 uncultured Taibaiella sp. | reverse complement strand
GTATGGGCCACCTGGTATTCATAGGCACCCATATCTATGCGGCCTCCGTAAACGCGGGGCAGGCCATCCAGGTCAATAACCGGCAGATGAAGCCCTGTGGTATCCGGGCTGCCGGCATTAATAGCCGGAGCGCATTTTTGCAGCCGGTAATCTCCACCGGTAAAAGGTGCGGTAGTATAAGAAGGCGCATGGACAAATAACGGATCCGTATCCCCGTTCAGATTACCTGTTGCTGCGTCTGCAGGCTCGCCCTGCACCTGGCTGTACGTGATCGCTACAGATGATAAAGCATCGCTATTGCCAATACCACTGCTATTCCCGTGGATAATGGAATTGATAACGCTGGGCAGGGAATGATCATAATTATACAGAGCGCCCGCATAACCTGAAATAGCTGTGTTACCGGAGATAACACAATTCCTGATAACGGGAGCGGAAGAAACGGTATTGTACATAGCGCCGCCGTAATAGGCCTGGCCTCCGGAAATAACGCAATTGATAAATTTTGGTGAAGCATCGAGATTATACACAGCACCACCACCGCCGTAAGCACTAACACGGTTACCGGAGAAGGTACAATTTTCAATTAAGGGAGAGGATGCCCTCAGGTTGCTTATAGCTCCGCCATATTCTGAAACATTTTCTTCGAAGATACTATTCCGGATCAGGGGCGAAGAATAATCAAGGTTATACAGGGCTCCCCCATAATCGGACTTGTTGCTGATAAAGGAGCAACTGTCGATCGTCGGGGCCGAAGCGGCCTGGTTATTGATGGCCCCGCCCCGACGGGCTTCGTTTTGGGAAAAGGCGGAATTGGCTATGGAAGGCGCGGAAGATACGTTAGCCATGGCGCCGCCCCGGCTTTGGGCATAATTTTTCAAAAAAGCGCAATGGGTAATCGCCGGGGCCGACATATTGTTGTTTTGCATTGCCCCGCCGGAAACGGCAGCAAAGTTCCCGGAGAAGGTACAATTGCTTATCGTTGGCGATGCATAAAGGTTGTACATAGCTCCCCCTGATCCATTATGAATGAAGCTGCCATAAAAATCGAGCGAATCATGATCGCCTGCATTCCCGTTTTTAAAGGTTAATCCCTCCAATACCAGGGTAGCACCCACCGGCGCCGCAGCTGTACCCGCGATAACCACAATATGATACACATTATCTGAGGTATCCCCGGGGGTACCGATATCCCCACTCAATAGGACCGGGTTATGCTCGCTGTCGGGGGTCGCACTGCCGCCACTGGGATAGCCGCCACGTAAAGCCAGGTTGTCGCGCCGGAAAGTAAAAGTTTTATATTTAGGGTCTGCCGTGATGATGCCATAGGGCACATGTTCCGGATAATAGGTACCTTTTGCGATATACAGGGTATGTACGGTCGGGTATTCGTCGGCAAATTTAACCGCATCAGCCAATGACTTATAAGCTGTACCCCAGGATCTTCCATCGCCATTGGCAGTTACGCTGCTGTCCACATATAAAACGGTATATACTACAGCATCATTTTCTACCTCGTAGGCCCCGATATCTATGGCAGCGCCCTGGTAGCGGGGATTACCGGCTAGATCAGTGGCAGGCAGGTACAGGCCCGTTGTATCCGGAGTGCCGGCATCAATAGCCGGGGAACCCGGCTGTAACCGATAATTGCCTCCTATAAAAGGAGCATTGGCAGCGGATGGAGCATTAAAAAACAGCGGATCCGTGTCTTTATTATGCAAGCCGGCATAGTCGCCTTGTACAATAGAATAATTGACTGTAGCGGCAGTGCCTGTGTTGAAGATAGCGGAACTGTTGCCCCAGATAATGCTGTTGCTGAGTGTAGCAGAGGAGAGATTGTCATTAAAAACGGCACCACCGGAGCCGGAAGCATGATTGCCGGAAAAAACACTGTTGATCACTGAAGGAAGCGATTGGTCAAAATTATACACCGCGGCGCCGGTATTCGCCTTATTGCCCGAAAAGAGCACATTGGTTAAGACGGGCGATGTGCCCCGGTTATATAGCGCCCCTCCTTCGTTCGACTTGTTCCCGGAGAAAGTCGCCTGAACAAATTGCGTCGATGGTGAATAGGAGTTGTAGACAGCACCGCCGGCTATTGCGGTCCAGTTGCCTTCAAAGACAGCCTGTGTAATCATACACGTGGACTCGTTATTGAAGATCGCCGCGCCATAAGTTGCCCAGTTAGCAGTAAACCTGGAGTTGACCACACGCAAACCGGTGGCGTGGGCGCTATGAACGGCCCCGCCATCTACTCCCCCATTGGCATAAAAAAACATGTTGTGAAGGCCTGGTGAAGAGGAACCTGTATATAGCCCTCCTCCATATCTTCTGATCACCGCTACACCATTTACGATAACAGTATCCGCTTTCCGGGCAAAGCCGCCCCGTATGGTAAAGCCGTCCAATAAAGCGTTACCGGCATCTCCGGCCGATACCACTACCTGGCAGGCATTGTCTTCATAATGAACAAAAGTCAGGTTGCTAGTCGTGGCAATCACCTGGTCATCGCCCAGGTAGTCACCGCTCAATACGGACCCCTCACCTGCAGAACCGGGTAAGATACGTGGGTCCTCCAGGTCGGTAATGTTATGGGCAGGATCAAAACCGCCATATATTTTTACGTTCTTTACCAGTAAAAAGCTGCGAAGGATATGATCGGCGCCTAGAACCGATGAATCGGCAAAATTCTGATTGTCTTCAGGGGTGTAGAGCGGTTTGTAAGTGCCTTTCGCTACCCATATTTGTTTTACGCTGTCAGCGGTAGCCTCATTCATGGTTTTAGCGGCTTTAAGAGCATAAGCCAGTTCGGTTACCGCATCACTCCATGTATTTCCGCTCTGTTTACTACCGGTAGCGTTTTTATCTACATAGAGGATACCCATCTCATCAGGCTGAATCCGCCTATAGGCACTTTCATAAGCACCTATATCTACCCGGCCATTTTGTAAACGCCCGTTTCCGCCAAGATCAGTATCCGGCAAATGAAGGCCTGAGGTATCCGGGCCACCGGTATTAATTGCCGGGGACCCGGCCTGAACCTGGTAGTTACCCTGCTCAAAAGGAGCGGTGCTATAGGAAGGTGCATGGATAAACAGGGGATCAGCCGCTATATTCCCGGTGCCGTTGTATCCTCCCTGTACGATTGAATACTCAATGTCCGCATTGTCGTTATTCATAGCCGGACTGCTGTTGCCCCATACTATACTGTTTTTTAGTATCGATGTATTCGACTGCGCATGATTGTACAGGAAACCTCCGGTTACGGCTTTGTTGCCGGATAGGGTGCTGTTGTAAATGGTTGACGAAGCGCCGTCCGTATTGGCGATAGCACCCCCGTAGGAGGTTGCGGCGCGGGCCAGGTTACCACTGAACCGGCAGTTAATAATAGTAGCTGTTCCCTCACGGTTGGCCATGGCGCCTCCGTAAGCTACGTCATCAGCATGCAACACCTGGTTCGCAGTAAACGTACATCCGCTGATCACGGGCGAAGCCTGCTCATTATACAGGGCACCTCCGAAGGAGGGTTTGCCCGGTTCCCCCGTCACCTGGTTACCCTGGAACATGCAATTGCTGATGCGGGGCGAAGCATGATTATTATAGATAGCTCCTGCTGCAACAAGTGCCTGGTTGTTACTAAAGTAGCAGTCCCGGATAGCCGGTGCCGCATATAGATTATACAGAGCGCCACCCTGGTTGTTATATATCGTATGGCCATTAAAGGCCAGGCTTCCTCCACCATCTGCACTACCGTTAATGATATGCAGCCCGTCAAATACCAGGGTATTGTCTAAGGGTGTGGTGCCGGTACCTGCAACCAGTAGTACATGGAAGACTTTTCCGTCTGCACCCGGATCTCCGTTCAGCCGTACCGGGTTGGCTTCCGGGTCACGTGTCGTACTGCCCCCGCCCGGATAGCCGCCCAGTAAGACCAGGTGGTCACGGCGAAAGGTAAAAGCCTTGTCCCTGGCAGAAGCCCCCGGAACGTTATAAGGTACATATTGCGGGTAGTAGGTACCCCTGGCAATAACTATAGTATCCACGACCGCACAATTATCTGCCAGCTTCACCGCCTCTGCCAGCGACTTAAAAGCCTTAGCCCAGCTACTTCCATCACCGGCAATAGCAATACTGCTATCCACATAAATCACATTATTTACGGTTGCATTTCTTTCATAAGCCCCGATGTCAATACCCGTACCCAGGTAACGGGAGCCGGCGGAGAGGTCGGTATCCGGCAGATAGACGCTGATCCCGGTGGTGTCACCCGCATCAATGGCAGGACTGCAGGTCGATAGCTGATAATTCCCCCCGGTAAAGGGCGCCATGGTATAGGAGATCTCGGCAACCCATAAAGGGTCCTGGTCAATAATATCTGTACCATCGCTATACCCGCCCCGGACAATGGAATGCTTCATCGTAGCCGCTGCACCGGCATTA
>CAZFKK010000270.1:0-4448 GCA_964519735.1 uncultured Taibaiella sp. | reverse complement strand
ATTGAAGGAAAGATCATCAGGAAAGAGACAAAAGTAGTATCCGGCATTTCGGTGGCATCATTTGCTCAGGGAATTTATTTGTTACGTATTATGGATACTGAGGGTAACTTAATAAAGGTAGAGAAGTTTGTAAAAGGAAAATAATTTTCCATAGGTTGTATATCGGAGGAGGTTGTCTGAGAGGTTTGGTTTAAAAAATTCCCCGTTCTTTAAAAAAGGGCGGGGATTTTTTGAGTTGTTCCTTTAAGATTGCATCGCAGAGGTTACAACAACTATGGCAAACTTGCGTTTTAAGGACTTACCGGCCAACAGTCCCGAACCTTTTTGCCGGATTGGGCTTGCCCGGCACTGCCGGAGCAGACTATTCCGGGAATATTAATCCGGGCAGAGTAAATTCCTTTATTTTATTGAATTACTGTGTTCTAAGTAAATTCGTTCCCATTTTAGCAAAATAGCGTATATTTGGTTGTTATTTGGGAGCCTTCGGTCGCTCCAATCTGATCAGCTTAAAATGAGGAATTATGAATAGAAAATCGACTAAACTATTATGCTTTGCCGTTAGTGTATTCCTGGGATGCATGCCCGGGCTTAACGCGCAGCAATTGGACTTGCAATGGGTCACCCCTGTTTCAGGGAAAGGAGGTACCATTGTCACTTCCTCGGGTACTGTGGATAAAAACGGGAATGTGTTTACGGTAGGCATTTTCCGGGATTCCATAGAAGTAACCACGACAAACGGGCCTGCCAAATTAGTCTCTAAAGGATTGGAAGATATGTTTGTGGCCCGGATCAATCCTTCGGGTGTGATTGAGTGGATCAAACAGGTAGGGGGGAAGGCCGCTATGGGGAACGTCGCTTCCGGAGATCTGTTTAATGGTTATTTCTTTTCAATTGTTGCTGATGAAAAGAGTAACCTTTACATCGCCGGCAGTTACCAGGATACCGTAGATTTTGACCCGGGATCAGGAACAGCTTTATGGAGTACCCGTTTCTACCTGGGTGGCGCATTCCCGGGGCAGACTCCACCCATGCTGCCTTATGAAAACGGGTTCATCCTGCAACTGAATGCGGACGGAGATTTTGGCTGGGTACGTACTTTGCATGGCAATGCCAATTCTGTGTCCGGTATAGCACTGGATCCGCGGGAAGGTACTCTAGCCGTTACCGGCTATTTCCAGGATACCGTTGATTTTAACGATCGTAAGGGGACTAACCTGATGATGTCTAAAGTCAAGGGCAGGAAAGATGCCTTCGTGGCGAAGTACGATACCAGCGGCCAGTTTAAATGGGCAAAACAGCTGGGTGGCGGAACCGCTGGTACGGAAGCCCTGGGTATCAGTATCAATAACCGGGGTTATGTATTCACTACGGGAATTTTCTCCGATTCATCGGATTTTGATCCGGGACCGGGCGCGGCTTATTTGATCTCCACGGTAAAGCCGGCGCAGAATATTTTTGTCTCGAAGCTGGATGCAACGGGTAATTATCTCTGGGCGAAGGCTATGGGTGGTGTCAGCGGTAGCTCCGGGGCCAGGGGGTCCGCCATTGCTACCGATCATATGGGTAATGTGTTCACTACAGGTTACATCCAGGGAACCAGCTCATTGGATCCTACAAATAATAGTATGGTTTTCCCTACTGCTAATCTATCCTATTTTATCTCCAAGCTGGATTCTACCGGCAATTATGTCTGGGGCAAAATTCTGGAACGCCCTGTGGGAAAGCCTGGCGCTGATTGGGGAAGGAATGTTGCTGTAGATGATGACGGAGATGTCTATACAACAGGTCATTTTATGAATGAGATTTACCTGGATCCCGATCCTGCACATACTTCCCGTGCCGTATTCGCTGCCGGTAACGGTGCTACGGATGCCTTCCTCCTAAAATTGCAGGCAGATGGCAGCTTTCTTTGGGGCAAACAGATCCGGAGTAGCGTTAACAGCCGGGGCATGCATGTGATGGTGGGACAGGATAAAAGTGTGTATTTAAGTGGCTACTTTGGGGGAACTACGGAGTTCAACCCATCAGGCAATAGCCACCAGGTAACGGCTGCTAACAGTAGTAACCTGGATGGCTTCACCCTGAAGCTGTATTGTATGGATACCACCAGCTCGGTAGTGGCCATAGCGCAATGCGGCGACTCCCTGGAGTACAATGGTGTGGTCTATAACAGCAGCGGGGATTATGTACAGGTATTGCGCAACGCGGTGGGCTGCGACAGTACCCTGAACCTGAGCCTGACGCTTTATCCTATCGTTCCTGCTGTGATTACGGTAGATGGATTTGAACTGGGCACAACAGCCTCGTTCAAAACTTACCAGTGGTTATGGAACGACCAGCCTATACCAGGTGCTAACGCGCCTATTTATACGGTACCGAGAAACGGCCAGTACAAGGTGGTCGTTACCACAGAGCATGATTGTGTGGATACATCCGAGGCATATACGGTGACGAATGGCGGTTCTATTAATGAAGTAGATTGGACAGGCTCCCTGAAACTTTATCCTAACCCGGCTTCGGACAGGGTACACGTTTATGCGCCCCTGTTGCTGGACCTGCAGGTAGTAAGTTTAGAAGGTAAGCTACTGTACCAGGAGCAGGCCACAGGGTCGATATCGCTCAAAGGCCTGGCAGCCGGTATTTATTTTATCCGGATATCGGACGTAAATGGTAATTTGATTAAGGTAGAAAAGATCATTAAGGAATAGATACCAGGTTTAACTGCCAGTAAGAAGGCTTGTGTTACCTCTTAAGGTGCACAGGCCTTCTTTGCTTTAAGTAAATAAGTATCCCGGTCCTGGTGTCTTTTTATCGCAGGAACCTCTTTTATTGGCTATCTTGTTACATTTTTTGTCTTATTGACTACTTTTGTGTGCTTTATTGGGGCAGTAATTTCCATTTTTGGCCGGTTTTACCCATAAACAATGTACAACAACAGGATGAAGCGCTATAAAAATTCCATTTTCTATATTTTGACTATCGGCGGATTTTCGGCCCTGATTTATTGGATCATTGTCATTGCCCGGCCATTGGAATCGGGAAGGAATATTGTGCCTCCTTTCTCTCCAAAAGGTCAGTGGGAAGATTTCGTGGATGCCCTGATGCATAATATCCAGCATCCCCTGGCGCTTTTACTGGCACAGATCGTAACTATTATCCTGGTGGCCCGCTTATTCGGCTGGATATGCAACAAAATAGGGCAGCCTGCCGTGATCGGCGAAATGCTTGCAGGCATTGTGTTGGGACCTTCCCTGGTGGGCATGTATTTCCCCGAATTTTCTGCGGCGCTCTTCCCGGCCCACTCTTTAGGCAACTTACAATTTCTAAGCCAGATAGGTTTGATCCTTTTTATGTATATCGTGGGCATGGAACTGGATCTGAAAGTATTGCGCAATAAAGCCCATGATGCTGTAGTGATCAGTCATGCCAGCATTATCCTGCCTTTCGCACTGGGTATATCATTGGCTTATTTTATCTACTCCTCATTTGCTCCTGAAGGTGTTCAGTTTATTTCTTTTGGTCTTTTTATAGGTATCGCTATGAGCATCACGGCATTTCCTGTATTGGCCAGGATCATCCAGGAAAGGGGGATTCATAAGACAAGGCTGGGTACGATCGTGATCACCTGTGCTGCAGCAGATGACATTACAGCCTGGTGTTTATTGGCTGCTGTTATTGCCATAGTGAAAGCCGGTTCCCTGACGAGCTCTTTGTATGTAATTGTCCTCGCTATAGCCTATGTCATTTTTATGGTTAAGGTGGTGCGGCCTTTTCTTAAGAGAATCGGTGATCTTCATTCCTCCAGGGGCAATATAAGCAAACCTATTGTAGCCTTGTTTTTCTTAACCCTCATCCTTTCTTCTTATACCACGGAGGTGATTGGTATTCATGCCTTGTTCGGTGCATTTATGGCCGGTGCCATTATGCCTGAAAATGTGAAGTTCAGGAATATCTTTATCGAAAAAGTAGAGGACGTGGCACTGGTACTGCTGCTGCCGCTGTTTTTTGTATTCACCGGCCTGAGGACGCAAATAGGCTTACTTAACGATCCATATCTGTGGCAATTGACGGCAGTTATTATCCTGGTAGCTGTAGCGGGCAAATTCATAGGAAGTGCATTGGCTGCAAAATTTGTCGGACAAAGCTGGAAGGATAGCTTGACCATAGGGGCCTTAATGAATACCCGGGGATTGATGGAATTGGTGGTTTTAAACATCGGCTATGACCTGGGCGTTCTATCCCCGGAAATATTTGCCATGATGGTGATCATGGCACTGGTGACCACTTTTATGACAGGGCCGTCCCTGGACCTGATCAACAGGCTGTTTTCCTCAAAGAAAGAAGACATGCCGCAGGAAACCGCCAACGTAAATAAATTCCGGATCCTGGTTTCATTTGCCGCTCCTCAAAAGGGTAAGGTGTTATTAAAGCTGGCCCATTCCCTGGTG
>CAZFKK010000269.1:0-4462 GCA_964519735.1 uncultured Taibaiella sp. | reverse complement strand
GGGCGGGATCCCTTCTATAAAATAGAAACGTAAACTGCCGGTAAATCCACCCGAATAGCCTGAATAATGAATACGCATAGTAACCTGATCTTTTAACAATGGATAAAAGTCTGTTACATCAAATAAGTAAGCATGCTTCCAGCTTGCAGGTGTACGGGGAAAGTTTGAATTTGCATAGGGCGTAATGAGGCGGCCTAGCTCTATAGTATCTCCGCCTGGTATACAAGCGGTCAGATGTATGTCATAATCCCAGTCGGCACACCAGCCTGTTTGGCCTGTTCCTTCACCCGGATTGTTAGGATTATATCCGGGGCAGGGATATTTGCCCAAAGTAAATTCCATAATTACCTTCCGATAGCCAAGATCACCATCAGGAAAAGTTACTAACGTGTCATAATTGTTGTACCAGGACAGTTGGGTAAGTTGATGCGCCTGTATAATTGTTGTATCTCCGGGCGCTGAAAATAACGATATACTATGAAAAAGGCTGATCAACAAAATAATATAAATTTTTCTTGTCATTTTTTTATACTTATGATAATTAAAGTTCTGATTGCTAAAATTTACTTTTCACAGCGTAAGGAGCAAAGCCGGCAATGTAATGAAGTGTTTATTTCTTAAGACTTAGCGTGGGATAAAAGGCGAATTTCGGGTAAAAAAAATAAGTTTATTACTACATAAACATGTAGTGGCAAAGCCTTCACGAATACCTTTGAAAATAAACAATCAATGAATATAAATTCTATGGAAATTCCTTTTGACCAAAAGTCATAAAAAATCAAAAGAGAAATAGGAGATCAATCCAACTTACTTAGATGGCCGGAGGTTGAATATTTCCTAAATGCAGAAAAGACGCTATTTCTAGCGTCTTTTGAATTTAAAGCAAGTTTACCTTGAGGACGGGACGCATACAACCTGCTGTATTATAAGTCTGTATTAGGTTTCATCTTTTTGTTGGTGGGATTCCAGAAAAACAAGGTCCATTTGCCTGAAAAAGGCAAATTTTAAAGGCCGTTTCGGCGCTTGAGGAATTAGGCTGTAATAGGCTCCTTTACTCTTAATTCTTCTGCTGGAACATTAATCCCAGGTGCAAATTTTCTTACGTCGTTTTCAACATTGGACAATCTACCCTCAATTTGAGCAAGCCTTGAATCGATGCTACTTAGTCTTAGGTCAATACTGTTGAAACGATTATCGATGTTCGTAAACCGTTGATCATATTTCGTTTCTAAATTATCGAATCTGGCTTCGAGTTTGTTCATCCTGTTATCAAGCCTCTCAATTGCAGCAAGAATTTGATCCAGTTTTTGGTCGTTCATAATGCAAAGATATGAATTTGTTTACCAATGTAAATACATCGCAAGAATTTTTCTGGCCATGCTGATTTTCAAACTTTTGTGGGCGTTTTAAAAAACATCTCCCCCCTCCCCCGTAAACATCCAATTTGCATTCAATCCGTTTCTTTGCACAAGGGGCGTAATCCAGGGTACTATTATCCCCCATTTTTCGGGAGTAGCATACGTATTATGCATAGCCTCCCGGCTAAAGCCAAATTCTTTTGCAGAAGCGTAAATACTTTTGTACGCCCCCTGTTCTATTAAAATATTGAGGGCCTTAAAGTATCTTAGTGATATGTATATGTCGTCTGGGTGGGGCATTATTAAATCCTTTTGTATAGGCGACCGGTATCAGACGGACTGTCCTTTAATAAAATTTCCCCGTCTAGCAGTTGCCCGTTTTGCACGCTTCCATTACTCCTTTGTATCTTTATCCTATCTCCTTCAATATCATAAGACGCCGTGTCTATAGGATTTAGATACCTCTGATGCCCCAGCGTCATATAGATTTCAACGCTATTCGCTTTAAAGAAATCCATGCGCAAATGTAGATCTCTATTCGTATTGTTCATGGAGTCTACTTTCCGTAGTAGTGATTCATACAATTGCCCCGTCAATCGGGCGGTAGGATCAGCTTTGGGGGTCTCTTCTTTGGAACATTTGAATGATGCTAACGCAACAAAAAGAATAGGAAGTAGTTTTTTCATAAGTGGTTTAGTCTGTGCAGTATTTTAAAAAAAAAATTCTATTTAAACCTATAAGCTACCCCGCCTCCGATTGAAATTGTGCCAACGTGCTGCAATACATTGTATCCTTCAAAAAAAGATCGTGTATAAAAATAGTCGCCATTAACAATAAGGGCTACCCTATCCGCTACATTAAATCTGAAATTTATCCCCAGGTTTGCTGCCAAAGAAGACGCTTGCTCTGATCCTCTTCCTATGTTCGGGACTGTTACGACAGAATAGCCAGCCATTGGCCTTAGGTCCATTTCAAAGAATTTTGTAAACGGGAAACTGAACATTGGCCCCATTAAAATACCGCCGTAAGACCATGGATCGAAACTAAGAGTTCCTAAGCCGCTGAAGTAAAGGTCCATCGGATTCGCTGCGCCAAACCACATTAAAGCCAGACCGAAACGATCTGAGAACTTATATCCATAGTTCAAAACATTTATATTCAGTCCTACTCCCGCACCGCCATCTCTGCTATCCCCAAAGTCGCCAACCGGGATTGAAGCCCCAGCAGTAAAACCTATATACCCTTTCCGCGACCGTGATTCATCAGACAGAACCCTAAACCTCTTTATCTCGTGTGACTTGTATTCGTACTCGTTGCCGTCCGATACTTCCAGGATCACCCCTTCGTTGTTATTTTCTAATACTTTACCCTGTATTACGTTGCCGTTTTTAAGCTTAATTTCCCCTTTTTGCTGGGCGAACATTGTCCCTGCTGATAATAGTAGTAATGCGGTAATGGTAGATTTGATCATAGTTTTTTTAATCGGTTTAAGTTGTTTATGTGGGGATTTAGGTTGAGGCTATTTAAACTATAATCCCATTAAAAATCATTTTCAGATTTAATTGCACTAGACAGTGAGGAAACCAATCTAATTATCTCACTGTCTATTCCTTTTTGCACTGCGATTTTATATGCATTGTTTTCTACTGAAGATTCAATACTCTCGCTTTCTTTCTTCTTGTGTTTCTTTAGATCAAGTGCCAGCAAGTTATCCGAAGTAGACACTGTCCGATTGCCAGTCTCTTTGTAATATTTCCCCGGTATTTATATTTTCCCAGCGCCTTCTCTTAATACACAATATGACCTTCTTTCCTCTGAGGGGAAAATCTGTCACGGTGTTCAATCGCTATGATATTCTTTTCCTCAAGGTAGATGCAAAGGCCTTCTTCGTCCTTACCAACAGAAGTAAGTTCAAAGAAATCAAGTATTCCCTCAGGTAATATCAGTCTCGCTAACGCTAAGTATTGGTCTTTCAAGGTGTTCTTTTATTGGGATTGCAAAAGAACACAATTACATGACACCAACAAAAATTTACTTATGCATGACAACTCAATTTATCATCTTAGAAAAATTTATATCCCCCAACTTTTATGCTTGATCCCTTTTATGCTTGATCCAGCAAAATTTAAAATGTTGTATCTATGTTGTACCTAACAAAAAAAATGCGCTGCTATCGTTTGATAATCAGCGCATTCTAAAACTTTCTTGCGGACTGGACGGGACTCGAACCCGCGACCTCCGCCGTGACAGGGCGGCATTCTAACCAACTGAACTACCAATCCAAACTTTTAATTATTAACGTTTTATCGTTACCCGTTGCTCTCAAACGGAGTGCAAAGATAAGAGGGAGGTTTATAAAAAACAAATTTCTTTATAACTTTTTTTAAGAATAGAAAAACAGGCTATCCTTACTATTTGCTGAAGAAAATACTGATACACAAATGTTCACATCTCCTGGAAGCAATTCTGTTATTCCGGTAGAACCAAAGAAAAAGATGCTGCATCAGGAGGGAAACACATCTGGTCATTGCAAGCCTGGAAAGTAGCATTTCCTTTAAGTGTAGCAGCTTTCCGTCCTTTAAAATCACGGGAGAAGATCACCGTTTGTTCATGCCAGCGTATAGGGCCGTCTATAAAATCCAGGGTCTGTACCAAAGGGGCCTTACTTTCTGTCCATGCAGTCTGCCATTCTACTGTTTCCGGCGCTTCTATTGTAACAGAGGTTGGGATAAGCGAACCATCTCCTCCTGCCTCCATGGCCCAGATATGAAAGCCTTTATCCATTTGCGCTTTGGCTTCAATCCGGTAAAGTGTTTCTCCTATTTTTTTAATAGAAAAGTGCCATTCAACGGGACTGTTGGATCCTAAGGTCATTTGAGCGTGAAGGGTGCCGGTAAGAAAAACCGATAAACAAAAGACAGTAATAATTCTCTTTATCATTATTAGGGGTTCAATCAGGTAATATACGCCGCGTCAATAGGACATTCACGGAATAAGCAAAAATAAAAATTCAACTCAAATAAAAAATAAATAAAAAATCCTGACCTATTTCTCTCTTTCTCCCTTATCCATTTCCCTCGATTAGTTGTTTACAATGAGTTCAA
>CAZFKK010000268.1:3661-4470 GCA_964519735.1 uncultured Taibaiella sp. | reverse complement strand
AAATTATTCTATTCCGTTTTAGATATGAGCTTGAATGGAGGGATGGGAGACATTGCAGTTGGTCAGAAGACAATTGCATTGGATTCTGGAATGAGTAGCAGTATGATTGCCATTCCTGACGAGGGGTGTGGCATTTGGTTAATGACTCATGCCCTGCGCGAGCCTGTATTTAAAGCATTTCATATTACCCGCGAAGGGTTAGAATCAAGCCCGGTGATGTCCGCTGCTGGCCCCACTCCCTATGCGCAAGGTGTAGGAACAAATGGTGAAAAATTTCAAAAATACGAGCAGGGTCAGCTTTCGGTTTCTCCAGATAGAAAAATGATTGCGATAGCCACCACCAGTCAGAATGGTAGTGATGGCAGCATACCTTACTCCTTGGGTACCGTACTCTGCAAATTTAATGCAAGAACAGGCCGCGTGTCAGATGCTATAACCATAAATCAAGGCAAGCAACATGCCTATGGCCTTGCCTTTTCGCCAGATAACACCAAGCTTTACACAATGGTAACCAGTGCACCGCTTCCATTTGTGTATGGTTTATATCAGTATGATGTGAGCAAGTTTGATTCAACCTCTGTAAAAACATCGGAAACCCAGATTTATGCGCCCTCCAATTCCTTGAATTGGTGCATGATGAAACTATACAATGATACCATTTACCTAAGTCAGCAAGGCACACCTAACCCTACTGGTTTATCTATCATTGCCAATCCCAATGCTTCCGGAGCAGCCTGCAATTTTCAATTTATGGCCATCAGCTATGTCGGCACTGTATATCAAGGCTTGCCCAATGACATTGTATATCC
>CAZFKK010000268.1:3138-3651 GCA_964519735.1 uncultured Taibaiella sp. | reverse complement strand
CCCTTACCGGCATTGCAATGGATACTCTTATTTGTAAATCATTCTCTAGTATGGAATTATTGCCCCAGATCAATGAATCTTACTTTAAATATGAATGGGATAATGGCAGTATTAGCGCTAAAAGAAAAATTTATGAAAATGGCACCTATTGGGTAAAGTATAACGACGAATGCCAATATTACATCGATACGTTCATGATCACCGGTGCAGAAGTTGATCCTATTATTTCCATAGACATAGATAAGTTAAGTACCACATTACCTTATCATACTTACCAATGGTATGTAGATAACGATATCATTACCAATGCCACCGAAAGAGAATATACCGTAATGAAAAATGGTGACTACAAAGTCTTAGTGAGCAATGAAATCGGCTGTTTTGACACATCAGCGGTTTATAAAGTTACCAATATGGATAAAACATTTATAGGGAATATAACATCAAACAAAATAAAAGTGTACCCTAACCCGGCCAATGATTATATAACAATAGAAACGCCATTTAGAATTG
>CAZFKK010000268.1:0-3128 GCA_964519735.1 uncultured Taibaiella sp. | reverse complement strand
GTACTTTCACAGGTAAAGGATGCACAACGTATTTCCTTAAAAATTTTTGCTAAGGGCTTTTATTGGCTTCGCATTAATGACGAAAATGGCCAATTGATTCAAGTAATGAAATTGGTGAAAGAATAAGGATTACTCATCGCTACTACTCGTTGTTTTCATCAAAATTTTAATAAAAATTCTAATATTATAAATATATGAAAAAGGGAATTTTATTCGTCTTTTTAGCAGCACTGGCCAGTCAATGCAGTGCACAAACACAAGTTGACCCAGCTTTAACGATAGGAAGTACAGGTTCCGTAACTTTCAATTACCAGGGAAAGTCTGTAACCGTGAAGACAGTGAGGGCAGAGGATGGCTATATCTGGTTGCAACAGAATCTAGGCTCGACTCAGGTAGGGGTTGCAGATAATGACACCAATGCATATGGTCATTACTTCCAATGGGGCCGATGGGATGATGGTCATCAATTGGCCACTAGTCCTATTATTGCAGGCACCACATTAACCCCCAACAGTCCGGCAGGTCTGGGCACTGGGGCCGCCAATTTTTATTCCGGATTCTGGAGCAGTGGGCTTAGTACAAATGTCTGGAGCGGCCAAAAAACGCCCTCGGATACCTTGGGTAAAGATCCTTGTACTGCCTTGGGTGCTGATTGGCATATACCTACTGCTGATGAGTATAAAAAAATTTACGAAGCAGAAAAAATAACAGATGCTGCAAGTGCTTTTAAATCTAATTTAAAACTGGTAAAAGCAGGGTATCGTACTGGTAGTGGTGGTCTAAGCGGGAAAGGGTCTTTAGGCCTGCTGTGGAATGCGCAAAGCCCTTCCACAGGAAATGGAAGTGCCGCAACTTTTGCTGGTGGTCCATTTACACATGCTTATACTTTTTCAAGAGGCTCCGGCGCTCCTTGCCGCTGCATGAAAGTAACAGCAACGGCACCACCAACCTGTAACGGAACGCCGTCTGCGCCAACCATTATCACTAATCCTGCACCTATCTGCTCCGGCAATACGATTAAACTGGATGCCCAGGATGCAAATACGGGCACGGGGCTAAATCTTCAATGGCAGCAATCCGCTACCGGTAGTTCTGGGTGGAGTAATGTTAGTGGCGGCTCCGGAGCAGTAACCTTAAGCTATACGACTCCCAATCTTGTCACCACGACTTACTATAGGATCGGTGTCACTTGTACGCATTCCGCTACGACCACCTATAGCCCGGCAGTTAAGGTGACTGTAGATCCTAATGTAACGCCAATCCTAACCATTGTTTCTGATGCTAGTGGTGATATCTGTGCCGGTGTTCCGGTTAAATTCTCTGCAACAGGAATTAATGGTGGTTCTTCCCCCGTTTATCAATGGAGAAAAGGCAATAAAATTGTGGGTACTAATAGTACAACCTACACCGACAACAACCTTACTGCTAATGATCTAATCAGTTGTGTCATCACCAGTAGTCTTACCTGCCTGAGTACTTGGACTGCCACCAGCAATCTGATTACCATAATGGTTCATGAAAAAGTGTACCCTAGCATCCTTGTGATGGCGGAGGAAAAAAATGGGGTATGTCAAAATAAAGAAGCGCTGTATTTCTTAGAAACAGAGCATGAAGGTTCCAATCCAAACTTCCAATGGCTGGTAAATAAGAGTCCGGCAGGTAGTAATACACCAACATTTAGTTATACACCAAGTGGAGGATATTAACCAGTAATGCTGTGTGTGCAAGTCCTGCTAAAGACACATCGGATGCTTATTCCGCGATAGTACACCCTTATCCTACGAAGCCTGAAATCAGTAAGACAGGCAACGAACTAAATTCAAGTGCTATGTTTGACAACCAGTGGTACAGAAATGGAACACCGATTACAGGAGCCACATCTTCAAGTTACCCACCGAAAGAATCGGGTTACTATCAGGTTGAAGTTACTAACGAACATGGCTGCAACAGCAGATCCGATTCATTGTTTTATGAAATGCCTACAAATATTGCTGATTTATCCGGCCATTACGGTATCCGGGTATATCCCTCTCCTTTTAAAGAAAATATTCAGTTGGATTTCGGAATGCTGGCAGATAAAGAAGTGGTATATATGCGTGTTGTGAATCAACTGGGACAAGAGGTCTTCCATGCGGCATTGAATGGAAGTAAGCATACCGTTGAATTGTCTTCTTTAGCAAGAGGATTGTATTTTGTACAACTTTCCTGCAACTCAGGAAATGCTACTTTTAAAATCACAAAGGAATAGCATAATGTAATGAAGAGCAATAACCCCGGCTTTATTATACTAAGGCCGGGTTTTTTACGTTTGACTACAACCATAAGAATTATAGTGTACAACAATTTGACCATATACATTTAAAACTTTCCCGCTATGCCTGTTACCTGATTGTACAAAATGCCGATCCGAGAAGGAACGATATTCTAACATAAGCCATCTACTTCAAAAAATATAATACCATAAATAAATCCTTACGGCTATTCATCGAATAATCTGATCAATAACTATAGGATTGGGATAAATTCCTTTCAGGCTTTACCTTTGCCATAGACTTAGTAACGTTTACCTGATGAAACATATATTTTATGTGGTCATTTTATTACTGACAGGCTACAGCACACAGGCACAATTCAATGATACGATCCATCATTTTGCACAACTTACCGGCACGGGAAATTTTAACCGGACGGGAGACGGCATCACCTACCTGCTCAACCATGCCGCTAAATACAGTATGCGCCGGGAAAGTGTCGTCATGAATACACAGGCATCCTGGATATATGGAGCAACGCCGCAAAAACAGACCAACAATGATTTTATCAGTTCGCTGGACTTTAATCTTTACAAAACTTTTCCACATTTCTATTATTGGGGACTGGTCAATTATACTTCAAGCTATTCCCTGAAACTCAATAGTCAGTTGCAAACAGGTTTGGGAGTAGCTTACAGGATCGTTGACCGATCCGATATCATGTTCAGTATCAGTAACGGCATCCTGTTTGAACGCAGTAATATTATCCAGGAAGATCAGCAGCAATTGGAATACCAGACCTTCAGAAACTCGCTACGCCTTCAATTTCGCATGAAAATCAATGACCTGCTGACGTTTAACAGTGTAGGCTTCTAC
>CAZFKK010000267.1:1234-4477 GCA_964519735.1 uncultured Taibaiella sp. | reverse complement strand
GGCGTGGTTAGCTGCCTTGCTTGGGCTGTGATGGACTTAGTCTTAGTCAGCAGCGCGGGTAGTGTGTTTAGGTCCAATGCCCCGCTATATAGTTGTAATTCTTGATTCTCTTGCATGAGGTTTGAAATTTAAAACACCTGCTATTTGAATAGCAGGTGTTTGGTGATTAATTAGAACGGCAGGCCGCCTGGCGTAGCTGGTGGTGGTGCGAATTGTTGTTGTTGTGGGTACTGCTGCTGTTGAGGTGCGTACTGTGGCTGTGGTTGTGCGTACGGTTGTTGCTGCGGTGCATACTGTGGCTGCTGTGCTTGCGGCGCATATTGTTGCTGTTGCGGCTGTGCCTGTGCTGGTTGGGCCTGCGGTGCTGCTGCTGGCTGACCACCTCCTAACAATTCTACAGAGTACGCCGTTAGTTGCATATTTGCCCCCGATTTCCCGGCAGATTCCCATGTGCGAACATTTGGAGTGCCCTCCACAAACACCTTGGTTCCCTTAGTTAAATACTGCGCTATGGCCGTATTTTCGCGCCACAATACGACTTCTACCCATGTGGTCGATTCGTTGCCATCCTTGCTCTTAAAGGTATGGGCAACGCTAAAGTTTATCACATTTTGTCCGTTTACGTTACGGACTTCGGCATCTTTACCCAGATTGCCGATCACTTGAAGCTTGATCATCTTCTATAAATTTTAATGGTTAAAAAGCTAATTGTGGAGGCGGAGCAAATGCATAAGGCTGCTCTTGTGGTGGTGGTGTCTGTACAGGTGGTGGCACTTGTTGCACTTGCTCAGGTGGCGAAACAATCATAGTAGGTTGATATTCGCCCGTTGGTATTGGCATTGGTTCCGGCGTTTCGTCTTCCTCTTCTGCGATCTGGCTAACAATACCTTTCTTTCGGAATGGCTTAAGCGCATGCCCAATCAACTTACCGCCAAAAAAACCGGGGTCTATATCTCCGTTGGCAGCGGCATAAAGCGGGTTTCTCTTTGCCTTATTTCTCAACCTGGCTACATCGGCGCCATCCATCCAAAACGGCTCCCTGTTGTTGCCGATAACTACAAAAACATAGCCGGCGACAATTGGCGGCTTATTGTCGGGGTGCTGCAAAGCGTTGTGCAATACTACCTGCCGACCCTCCGCATTGGTTCCAACATGGAACGTGTCGCCCTGATATACAATAACAGGCTTTGTAATATAGTCTACACTCCCAGCACGTTGACATAGATGCAGCTTGCCATATGGGCCTATTTGATAGGTAAGCATGCTGCTATTGTGCCAGCTCGGCAAGAGATAGATATGGTCGGCACTGGGGGCAAATGTTAGTCCCGCCATCAATACCTCTAAGAATATGGCCGCGCCACGTTCTTCTGTCAGCCTATGCTTGTTGAGGTCAATAAGTTCTAAACGGTTAAGGTAAAATGCGATTTCCGCCGTAGTAATCGTTTCTGCATGATCGTCTGTGGCGTCATAGACCATCTTTGCTACCTTAGCGAATTTGGCGAGCCTTTCGGGGTTTGTTAGCCTGGCTTCGATTGCTTGAATTGTTGGGTGTTTCATCTAATTGTTTGATTAAGGATTTTAAAAGAATAAAGAATAGTGTGTAACACAGGTACGCGGATGCCATAACTACGATTAACATAGCCCAGACCTCCTTTTTTCGACCAGTGCCTTTACAATGGTCAGGCCGTCGTCTTCAAAATGCCAGTCCATATATTCGTCGAAGCTGACGTAATGGGGGTATTGCTCCTGCGTGTGGTAATCGTAACTACCTACGGCCACCTGCCCCGTAGCGTCGGTTACGAAGTCTTTAAGTTCGCTTAACGGGATAGCTTCTTCCGTCCCATTGGTGTATGCAACAATCAAAATCAGATTGTGCATATCCAGCCGGGTCTCATCGACCGTTAATTTCTGCGAAACCTTTTTGGTTTTCGGCTTGTGTGATGTTACTTGCATGTCTGGAAGATTTTGTTTTGAGTTAATGAATGCCCTCTGTTTACGCAGGGGGTGTTTTTGTTTAAATAAATGCTGCTGCCATTTCCTCAACATGGCTCACGACTCGTGATTCCGGCCAATTTTCTTTATTTTGTCCCATGTGTGCCGTATCAAACCCTATTACCCAATAAGTTTCGATTGCCCCATCTATTTCAATATTTTGTTCTTCTGAGTATGTCCAACCGAAATCTGGTTCCGTCCTATCTATTTCATTACAGTGTTTGCCGTAATCTTCATGGCCTGCAGGCAAGCCAATGTATCCGTTTCCCCACCCCGTATCTATGCCAGGCAGCCATGTGATTTCAGCTGTAAACGAAATGATGTTGTTTGGGTGTTTCTTTAAATTGGTTATTTCTCCCATTTGAACTGACGTTTAAAAAATTACCCCGCACGATATTGTACGGGGTTGGTAAATAAATAAGAAGCCGGTTTCGTATTGAACTCCGGCAAAGTCAGACGAAAACACCGTTCCTCAAATCCTCATCGTCCCTATTGGATCTGATTCGCTACGATTTAGCCGCAGCTCCATAGGCACCTATCCGTATTCTCTGCACGGCCATATCCT
The DNA here is from genome assembly GCA_964519735.1 of uncultured Taibaiella sp. Lineage (GTDB taxonomy): Bacteria > Bacteroidota > Bacteroidia > Chitinophagales > Chitinophagaceae > Taibaiella. The sequence goes on along the minus strand of CAZFKK010000267.1, from coordinate 1,920 downwards.
GTATCTTGTACAGGCTCTCTCTGACTGGTTGCGGGTGGTAACGAATCGAACGTTGACTAAGCAACCTGCCACTCGGTAAAATAAAATGCAGGACCATTTAAGCCCTGCATTTTCGATTTTAGATGTTAGCTATTAAGGGTGCGCCATCCCATTGTCTGTTACATGGCGTTTAAGTATTAGGTCTGTTACTCGGTACATTTCGTATTAGTTTCAATAACAAATCGAATTTTACGCTCCGTGAGCGGATCGGGTAGGTCCTCTTATCCAGTTCATATATGTGTGATTTAATCAACAAATATTTTTACTTCGTGGCTGTTCTCGTCAAGGTTTACAGTCGACTTACATCCCACAACCTGATATTCTTTACCGCCAATAATCATCACATCGCCCACATCTACGATGGCGTCCCACCCGCAGGAGCAGATAAGCTCATCCTGTAGATTGTAAATTGATACGATCTCCTCTTCGCCCACGTAAGCATTTTGCTCTATGTTCTCCAGCCTGTCAATGCTGAATCGCAATTCTAGGTAGGTACCAAAGCCGACGAACAGCCAGAGCGACGACCAGTCAAAGGGGTCTCCCTTTAGGAAGTAAAGAACAAATTCTGCCACCAGGGCCAGTCCCAATATGATGAATGTGATGTAGTTTAATGTTCGCAAGGAACTTGATAGTTTTTTCATGTTTTT
>CAZFKK010000267.1:0-1224 GCA_964519735.1 uncultured Taibaiella sp. | reverse complement strand
TGTGCATGTATTAATGGTATCATTGGATTTTAATTTTTGCCCCCTTCCGGGACCGGTTTAAAGTTTACCCTGAGATGTCTTGGCAATCGCTGATGTCGATGCTTCTAGCGTTTCCCTGGTGGTTAATAACAAATTCAAGATCACTTGAATAATACCCGTTATTATAGCCATATCCTGGCACAGGGATCGGATGGCCATGAACAGGAATTAATCTTATGCCAAAGCCTTTCACTTTTTCAAAGAAATTATCGGTAGATAAATCAAATTCCAGGCCCCTGAAGTCTTCAATGTCTAGTTGCTTGAAATCGAGATAATGGTTTTCGCAGCAATCTTGACAGTGATCGCTACTTAATGTAGAACCATCGTCGAAATGGATAAAGTCTTTTGTGATATTCGTTACCTTACTCATGACGTATTTGTTTTTGTTGTGAATAATTTTTGCCCCCTCTGTTGATTCGAACAACATACGCCTTACCGGAGGGGAACCTAAAAAAACAAGTGTAGCAGACCGGGGACACAAAAAAGGTGTCTGAATGGCTACTTATTACAACGGGGCCTAGTTCCGTACTTGTTTCTTATTATTTAAAAAGCTTTCGCCTGAATTTTTAATTTCACGCAACCAGGCAATCCTTTATATCCTTGAAGAATACCCAGCATCACATTTACGACCCTTGCGCTGCTATTAACAGCCTGGGGGTTTGCGCGTGCGTCCTACTGTGTTAGGATATAAATCCTTTTCGATTGGCGACATCTTGTGACCTTATTTTTACGTTACGACTTAGATGCTTCGCCGCAACGAGATGTTTTTAGACTGGTTATCATGTGCCAGTTCAGGGCAATAAATGGTCACCTGCGTTTCCGCACCATTTTAAAAACTGCCTTGTTTTACTAATTTGCCACCACGCAGGACTTGAACCTGCTTTAAGAGCCTTTAACTCTAATGGCTGACTTCTTCATATATTGCGACACATCAACCTCCACCGTCCTTTCCTTCGGATCTTCAACCATCCACCCCTCGAGTTCCTGCCTTTTAAAATATACGCGACCATTCTGTTTATATGATGGAATCTGCTTTCTGTGGACCAATGCCCTTACAGCAGATGCAGATCTATCAATCAACTTTGCCGCTTCCTCGATATTTAGGATCTCAGGAGTGGTGCCGCCTTTCATTTCGGCAACCATGGCAATAAGTTCATTAACTTTCTCGGTGAGAATCTCAACAGC
>CAZFKK010000266.1:3693-4481 GCA_964519735.1 uncultured Taibaiella sp. | reverse complement strand
CCAAAAATGACCTTTCCCCATTATTGCTCAGCCAGGGGTTTACCTTCTCTGAAGCCATACTGTATCGTACGGTAAGCAATGACGTAGATAGCATTTTACGGAAAGGACATGATATTATTATCTTTTTCAGCCCCTTCAGTGTAGACACTTTGCTGCAAAACAACCCGGAGTATAATCAGAACGGAACCTTGATCGGGGCTTTTGGCAATACCACTTCCAAAGCGGTAGAAGATGCCGGGCTCACCTTATCGATCAAAGCTCCGGCACCCAATGCACCCTCCATGGTCGCCGCACTGGAATTATTCTTAGGCGCTGAAAACAAGAAATAACGGAGTGTTACCAAATCCATACTTTCATGATTTTAGCCTACGCTGTCTGTTCCGTATCCGTAATGCCCATGCGCCAGGCGCCTGACCACCGTGCGGAACAAATATCCCAGGTGCTCTTCGGAGAAAGAATGGAACTCCTGGAACTGCATCGAAAAGGCTGGTATAAGATACGTTGCGAATGGGATGACTATGAAGGATGGGTCAAAGAAGGCCAGGTAACCGTTATCCCCTATAAAGATTACCGCAAGCCCTTACATGCTTATTCTGCCGCAACTACAGATAACATTATTCTTGAGCATGGACAATTTCTACTGAGCCCCGGCAGCAGTCTTTTCCTGATGAAGAAAAAGATCATACAGTGGAACAACAAAAAATTCCTATTTAAAGGACGGAAGTTATCGCTGAAACAAGTAAGCGAGAGTGCTGCGAGCAGTGTCAGGGCAGTCAGCATGAGAGGAA
>CAZFKK010000266.1:0-3683 GCA_964519735.1 uncultured Taibaiella sp. | reverse complement strand
TTTCCTCTTTAAGCGCTTTATTTGTAGGCAGCCCTTACCAGTGGGGAGGGCGCAGCCTGATGGGCATCGACTGCTCCGGCTTTACTCAAATGGTCTATAAATTAATGAATATCAGGATACCCCGTGACGCCTATCAGCAAGCGCTGATGGGATCCACCGTATCCTTTCTCCAGGAAGCCCAATGCGGGGACCTGGCTTTTTTTGATAATGAAGAAGGCCATATTACCCATGTAGGCCTGTTGCTTAATGAACATACTATTATTCATGCAACGGACACCAGTGGCTGTGTGGTTGTGGATGCAATAGATAACGGGGGTATTGTAAGCCGTCAGCTCAGGGCCAGAACACACAACCTGAGGCTGGTCAAACGAATCCTAAATACACCGGATGCTGCCACAGCACCTCATTAATTCCTAATCATCAAGGGGCCCATCGCCTGTTCTCTTTAATTTGATTTAACTTTGTCCCCGGCGATCTGGTTTTTGACGGTATCCAACCGGACGTATTATCACCTATTTCATCCGAATGAAAAATATACCCAAACTCTTACGTTACTTACGCAACGACAAAGGGAAAATTGCAGTTTATTTCATCTTCAGTTTGCTGGCCGTTGTCTTCGGGCTGTTCTCTTTCGGGATGCTGGCCCCGGTTTTGCAGACCCTGTTCGGGGCCCAGGATGTTAAAGGCAACGAAGGCATTACCGACCGGATTACAGGCCTGTTCAATGACATTATCAACACCAAGGGTAAGCTTACAGCGCTTACTTACGCCGTGGTCATCGTAGTTGTGTTCACCGTGCTCAAGAATTTGTTCATCTACCTGTCCCTGCGAATTCTGAATCCTTTGCGGAGTGCTGTTATGCGTCGCTTGCGTAATGATATGTTTACCAAAATGCTGTCTCTTCCCATCGGTTATTTCACAGAAGAGAAAAAGGGGGATATTGTTTCCCGCATGACCAATGATGTCAACGAAGTTGAGGTTTCGATTATGAGTGTCATAGAAACCCTGATCCGGGAGCCGGTAACAATCATAGCGGTGCTGGCTTCCATGTTATACATCAGCCCTGAGTTAACCTTATTTCTCCTCCTGTTTCTACCCGGCGCAGGATTCCTGATCGGCCGGATCGGGCGCAGCCTTAAAAAGCCTTCCAATGAAGCGCAGGAATATATGTCGGATATGATGAGTACCATCGACGAAACGCTTACCGGCATGCGGGTAGTCAAAGCCTTCAATGCCGAGAAGCATCTTCACCTGCGTTTTATGAAGATCAATAATTTCCTGTTTCGTACCCGGAACCGCATTCTTGCCCGGAGAGACGCAGGATCACCTTTGTCTGAAACTTTAGGTATTATCGTAGTGTGTATTATTTTATGGTATGGAGGACGGCTTATATTTTCCAATCAGACTACGCTTACCGGTCCCTTTTTCCTGGTATTTATCGGGCTGTTTTATCAGATCATCAATCCCTTAAAGAACCTCTCCACAGCCTTCTACAACATGCAAAAGGGTGCGGCGGCTATGGACCGCATCCAGGAATTAATGACCGTAGAAAATTCAATAGTTGAAATCGAAGGAGCGGCACCTATTTATGCCTTCAATGACAGCATTGAATTCAAAAATGTTTATTTTTCCTATGGCTCCAAAAAAATATTGCAGGCTATTGATCTTAAAATCAAAAAGGGTAAGACCGTTGCCCTTGTAGGCGCTTCCGGGGCCGGCAAAAGTACCCTGGTGGACCTTATTCCCCGCTTTCATGATGTCAGTGAAGGAGAGATCCTGATTGACGGCATTTCTATAAAACAATACCGGATCTACGATCTGCGAAGACTTATGGGTGTAGTTTCCCAGGAACCGATTCTGTTTAATGACAGTATTTATAATAATATTACCCTGGGTACCGGCGGGGCTACCCAACAACAGGTGGAAGAAGCTGCCCGGGTAGCCAACGCCCACGACTTCATCCAACGTAAGAAAGAGGGGTATCAGACCACTGTAGGAGACCGGGGAACAAAATTAAGTGGCGGAGAACGTCAACGCGTGACCATCGCCCGTGCAGTACTCAAAAATCCTCCTATCCTGATCCTTGACGAAGCGACCTCGTCCCTGGATACCGAATCGGAACGTGTCGTCCAGGATGCCATTAATCACCTGATGAAAAACAGGACCTGTATCGTTATTGCACACCGGCTCTCTACCGTCCAACATGCTGATGAGATCATCGTATTACAACAAGGGGAAATTGTGGAACGGGGCACTCATCCGGAACTCATGCAATTGGCCGGTAATTATAAAAAACTCGTCGATATGCAGCAATTGAAATGATTTATGGCAGGCTCCTCCCCCAACAACGCTTTACAGCTTCACAAAACGAAAGAAATGACGCTCTTTACCTTCCTGCAGGATATGAAGAACATAAAGACCCTGAGGTAAATCTTCAACATTCAGCGCAGGGCGCTCCAAAGCCGCCTCTCTGACCAGGCTGCCTTGCAAGTTGAAAAGAACATAATAACTATTGCCCGATGCATGAAGGTCGTTCAACCCATCAAAAAACAGGGTATGTTGTACCGGGTTAGGATAAACCTGGATGGGGCGCACCACGCTACCAACCTGGTCCACGCTTGTACCGGGATCATATAATTCGATGATCTGATCCATTTTATTGCCGCTCCCTCCTGCCGCTGAATTGCTGGTGGATAAAAATATTCTGCCATCAGGCGCAATACAGATATCCCGTAAACGGCCAAAATCAATACCGGGCAGCACGATGGATTCCACTATGGAATCGCCTGTGCCGTTCAACTTTAACTGATAAAGGTTATTGTCTTTTAATGTGGCCAGGAGTAAAGAATTTTGCAATGAAGGAAAAAGTGCATGATGATAATGTTCCAATCCGGCCGGGGCAATGGTTGGGGTCCAGGCTATTAAAGGTTCCACTACATTAGAATCATTGCAAAAATCCATCTCGGACGACTGATCACAAAAACCATTCACCAGCGGCCAGCCATAATTCCGTCCCTTCTTCACTATATTAATCTCATCATCATTATTCGGGCCGTGTTCTGAGCTGTAAAGTAGGCCATTGTGCGCTACAAGTCCCTGGGCATTACGATGGCCCCAGCTCCATACCGGATTGCCGGGAATCGGGTTATCGTCAGGAATACTGCCATCCAGGTGGATTCGAAGCGTTTTGCCGTTTACCGCATGTACATCCTGGGAAAGATTGGAATTACCGGCATCTCCTGTAGTAATGAATAAATGATCTTCTACTATGAGCAATCTACAGCCATTATGAATGGAAGCACCTGTGATATCGTCCAGCAGTACCTCCGGAAACTGTAATTCGCCTTCATTGAAGGTATAACGCACTACCCGCTCTTTATAATCGCTGCCGGAAAGGTACTGGTAAGCCACAAACACATAAGGTTGGCTGTCAAAATCAGGATGCAGCGCCAATCCCAGCATCCCTCCTTCTCCCCGGATCACGGTACCCTCTTCATGATGTAAAGTATCCAACAAGCCGCTTGCAGGATCCAGGCGGCAGATATAACCATCCTTTTGCGTAAACCAGATATGGTCATCCGGGCCATAAATAATCTCCCAGGGAATGAATAAGTTATCCGCCACAATTCTTGTGGCAAAATTAATCTGGCCCTTCAGGTCAGGAGCTGTAGAACAAGCCAGAA
>CAZFKK010000265.1:0-4490 GCA_964519735.1 uncultured Taibaiella sp. | reverse complement strand
CTATGGGATAAAAAGAGGACCTGACGGAAAAGTATATTGTAATTATCATGGAAATGCTCAAAATGCGTTAGGAGTCATAGAACAGCCCGATCTGCCGGGATTGTCCTGCCAATTCGTAAAAGATGCCTTTGTCTTACTCAGCGGAACTTCATCGGGAGTCGGGTTGCCTAATGTTGTGATCAAAAGACCTGCAGGAGATACCTTATATACTTCTAAAGAAATAAAAGCAGGCTGTTTTACCCATCAATTGACGCTGGCAGCTGAGGGCTCCGGGAAGCATTACTTGTGGGACGACGGCAGTACCGGTTCGCAACGGCTGGTAGACAAAGGGGGGATTTACTGGCTGCAATATAGAATTGCCTGTAATGTATTTATAGACACATTTAAAGTAAGTTTTCCCAATGGCGTTTTGCCTCGTATCCACGTCCGGAACAACTGTAAAGGCCAGCAAACCGGTAAAGCATGGGCAGGTACTTACCCCGGGGATCATGTCCGGTATCATTACCTGTGGCAAAACAGTCAAGGCGATACGCTGTCTCTTACAGATACTTTACATCATGTGCCTTCAGGAGATTATACGCTTAGCGTCACTACAGCTACTTGTGATACTATTTTATCTTTCTTTATTCCGGAAGAGGCGCATCAGGTTTCCTTTGGAGCAGACAGCTTTGTCTGCCAGGGGGAGGAGCTGGATTTTATCAATACTTCTGCTCCTGATTTTACAAGCTTTCAATGGGATCTGGGTGACGGAAGCCGGTCTGATTTAAAGAGCCCTTCACATACTTATCATCAAAGCGGAAGTTACGAAGTAACCTTAATCAGTATAGGCAAGGTATGCCGGGATACGGCAAGCAAAACTATAGTTGTCGATTCCATGCATGCCGTTCATTTCACTACACAACCGGATCGTATTTGTGCCGGCGAAAGTATTTCTTTTTATCCTGTAACCGATAAGGGTGCCATTCAATTGGTCTGGCAGTTTGGAGATGGTGCGGCAATGAATTCCGGAAAGGAGCGCCTGTTGCAACATGCTTATGCTACTTCGGGAGTCATGCCGGTAACCCTCAAGGTGCAATTTCGTGCTTGCCCTGATGCCTATTTTAGAGATACTGTTTATGTCTTTGCATTGCCAGATGTTTCCTTAGGTGCTGCCTTTGGTCTTTGTCCGAATAACGCACCGGTTGTTTTGAAAAATGTGGCCACAGAAGCAAGCGGTTTTTACCGTCATTCCTGGAATACGGGCGATACTACAGCGTACTTAAGGGTAACGCATCCCGGATTATACAGCCTTACGGTAAGTAATGAGCCTTTAGGTTGCAGCAATACAGAATCTGTAGAGGTGACCAAAGATTGCTATATCGATATCCCCAACGCATTTAGTCCTAATGGGGATGGCACCAACGATTACTTCTTTCCCCGGCAACAATTAAGCAGTGGCGTTGCTGCGGTTCATTTCCAGATCAGGAGTCGTTGGGGACGGTTGTTATTTGAAACGAGGGAATTAAGTGGCCGAGGTTGGGATGGTCGCTGGAACGGGCTGGAACAACCGGCCGGGGTTTATGTTTATCATATGAATGTGATGTATGAGCATGGAAGAACGGAAATGTTGCAAGGGGATATTACGCTGGTCCGGTAATCAATACAACAAAGCAGGCACCCCTCAATCCAGGATGCCTTGTTGTTTGGCCGCATTGAGCAACCCCGGCGTATTTTTGGCCGCTAGCTTCCGTAATAGGCTCTTGCGGTGGTTTTCCACGGTATGTACACTGATACACAGTTGTTCTGCAATGGCTTTGCTGCTCTTTCCTATTGCAAGCATCTGAAGGATCTCCTTCTCTCTACGACTGACCGTGGGCACAGAGGATTTAAGGTGCTGCCGGGTTAATGCATCCTGCAAAAAGCCTTCTTTCAATACCGGGTCCAGGTACAGCCCTTGTTGATAAATCAGCTGAATAGCATCAAGCAAAGCCGGTTGAGATATATTTTTTAAAGAATACCCCTTACAACCCAATTGTATCATGTGCTTCACGCTTTTTATTTCATCAATACTGGTCAGGACAAGAATGTTAACGGTGGGGTATTTCATCAAAATTTCCCTGGCCAGCTCTTCTCCACTTTGATCCGGTAATTGCAAATCTAATAAAAGCACATCGGGAACCTGTTGGCTTATCCCCTCCAGTAAGGCTTTACCGCTTAGGTAAACACCGGTAAGTTCTATCTCTGGTGCTTCCGTAAGCATTTGCTTCAATCCGGTAAGTACCATTTCATGATCGTCTGTTATTGCTACTTTTATCATTCTCCTGTTTTTATGTCCATTGCATGGTGCTGTTCCTACTTATTTTCTTGTTCCCAAGCGTTTCGGCTATACCTGCCGGTTGCCTGGCTCCAGGGGGATGAATACGTATATCGTGCTGCCTTCATCCGGCCGGGAATCGATTTCAATGGATCCGCTCAACGCTTTGATTCTATCCCTTATATTACTCAAACCAATGCCCTCCGCTGCTTTGTCTTCTGGAAATCCCTTGCCATTATCTTCTACTGTAATGTCCAGCAGGCCTTTTTGGTATCCTATTTCTACCGTAGCTATTGATGCTCCACTATGCTTCACAATATTTTGAAGCAGCTCCTGGATGATCCGGTAAATGGTGAGCCCCATATCGTCGTCCCGGTAATGCAGTTCTTCGGATACGTGCAGTTGTAGGTTGATAAGCTGTGCTTCAGCAGTTTTCCGGCAATAAGATTCAAGAGCTGCAGCAAGCCCTTTGCTCTTGAGCAGATGCGGGCTGAGGTTATGTGCCGTTCTCCGCAATTCATAATAGGCATCATCCAGCAAATGGACACCCAGTTCGTATTTTGAACCTTGTCCGCCCAATACGGGAAGAGCAGCCGTTAAATTCATTTTGGCGGCGGACAAGATGCCGCCAATACCATCGTGCAACTCCTGGGAAATGCGCTTGCGTTCCCGCTCTTCCCCTTCTAAGCGTGCTCTAAGCTGTAGGTTGTCTTGCTCTGAAAGTTGCGTCTTTTGCTTTTGTGCATAGTTTCTCCGCATAAGTAAGACCATGCCCAGCGCCATGGCTCCGCCAAAAGTGATCACCACCATCCAGAGGTTTTTCAGCTTGATTGTATTTTCCTTTTTGACCAGGAGGAGTTGCTGCTCTGTTAATTGTTTGTCTTTTTCTGCGGTGCGGTATTGAACATCCAGGTTCTGGATGACGGAATTCATCTGATGCCTGGTAATCGTATCCATTTTATCCCGTAGAAGCCGGTAGGTATGATATGCTTTTGGGAAATTGCCCTGGGCAACATAAAGATCCGTGAGCTGATTCATAATACTCAACCAACTGTATTCATCCGTTTGGCGCAGACTCTCCCTTAACTTTTGCTCCGCTGCCGTGTATTGCCCCAACTGAGCGTAAGCTGTTCCGGCCACTTCAAGAGCCTTGGACTGCAGGATTGGGGAAAGAGTGGTATAACCGGCTATGGTATCCGCTGCTTGTAACAATTGAAGGGCTTGCCCGGGCCTGTTGCTCCGGGCAAGTATAGAGCTTTTATTGACCATACCCCGATAAAGCATCGTGTACAGTTTAAAGCGCCGGGCTACACGCAAGCTGCTGTCCAAATAGGTAAAAGCGTTATGGGGGGTGTCTTCTTTTAAGCGGGCGATATTGGCGAGCGAAGAGGCCAAAAGCTCTGCATCCTGGTATTGAATCGCTGTTTTCAAGGTTCGCTCCAGGTAAATAAGTGCAATGTGGGGTTGGTTAGCCAGGACTAGAACGTCACTCATGTTGTTCTCTATTCGGGCAACGGTCAAAGGAAATGCCCGGGCATACCCGGCTGCTTTCAGGTTTGCTTCAAAAGCATCTTTGAACCGGGTCTGATTGTGGTATATTTGTCCCATATTGGTATATAGGGTGACCAATTGCCTTTTGTGTTGTTGCGTGTCGCATAGCTGTATGCCCTGTCTTGCAAAACGAAGTGTCTGTTCGTAGCATGCAGGAATGTCCGTAAAAGAAGATAAATGAATGAGGCATGTGCGCAAGCCCTCCCTGTTTTTTCCCCATCTATATTGCTGTAGCAAGTGAAGCAATCTCCGCCGGGAACTATCCGGGTAATGTTCCCTTAGAGCATAGGCCTCCTCAAGTTCCTGCTTATAGCCTTCTTTGATCGTATTATCTATCCTGCCCCCTTCCCTGATTTGACTGGAGCTGTCTGCATATTTCAGCAGGCAGATGATGAGTAAAACTAAAAATGCTAATCGCCTCATATTTAATGGACTGTCAAGATCTTATGATGGCAGAATGAACCTGCCTGTTTCAAAGATAGCTATTTTTGTGATGAACGACCCCATGCTTTTAACGTCTGCAGCAAGCATAAGGCGTAGCTCTTTTCTCCTAAAAAATGTAGTAAACCGGCCTACTTTCTTTTAATAAAAAATTTTTTTTGCATATACCTGATATTTCACACAAATGTACACTTTATTTAATTAA
>CAZFKK010000264.1:3246-4494 GCA_964519735.1 uncultured Taibaiella sp. | reverse complement strand
ACCGGGGGTAAGCAAGCATAACAGGGCCGCCAAAGAGTCTTGATAAAGAGTAGGATGTGCAAGTTGGACAGGTGCTGCAATTTTTTGAGCACATTGAGGTTCCCAAAGGGGAATTACCGGGTAAATGGGATAGCAGCTTTAGATATACCGGTTTTGTTTGGCGGTTTTGATGGCGTCGGCCCTGGAATGTACATCCAGTTTCGCATAGATGTTTTTAAGGTGTGATTTAACCGTTTCCAGGTCAATAAACATCTCTGAGGCGATCCGTCCTCTTGTTTTACCATTGGCAATTTGTTCCAGGATCTCTGTCTCCCGTCTGGTAAGCGGGGATTCCTGGCTGCGTTGAAAGGAATGAATGACCATCCTGGCCACCTGCGCACTCATAGGCCCCCCGCCTTCCATAACTTCAGCAAGCGCTTCTATGATTTTGGAAGAAGCGGTATCCTTGGTGAGGTAGCCGGAAGCCCCCCGGCTCAGGGCATCAAACACGCTTTGCTGGTGTTCATATACCGTAAGCATAATGATATAAACATCTTCTACCAGGGCTTTGATCTTAGGGATAGCTTCCAGGCCGTTAATGCCGGGCAATTCGATATCGAGGAGCACGATATGCGGATCGTCCGTCTTGATGCTTTTGAGCGCATGTTCTGCAGAAGAATAAGCATTCACTACAGCGTAGCCTTCTGCCTGGTTGATCAGGTAGGTATAAGCCTCCCGGATAGTCTCATCGTCCTCAATGAGTACCACTCTGATCGCGTCGCTGGCTGGGGTAGGGATTATAGCCATATGTTTATAGTCCTATGTTTAAAGTATTTATAACTGGTAAGATCGGCTGTTTCATAGGCCTGAAAAGGCTCTTTAATCAATAGTAGCAATACATTTTAATTCTATGGCAATGGGCGTGGGCAGGGAATTGATCTCTACCGTGGTCCGGCAAGGTTGGTTGTCCTTAAAATATTCGGCGTAAATCCTGTTATAAGTGGTGAAATCCCGCTTCATATTGACCAGGAAGACGGTAACATCTACCAGGCTATCCCAGTTGCTGCCGCTTTCTTCTAATACGATCTTTACATTTTCAAATACGTTGCGGCATTGGGCTTCGAAATCGAATTCCAGGAAATTCCCGTTTTTATCTGTTTTTAACCCGGGTATTTCGTTGGCAACCGTGCGTGGGCCGATACCGGAGAGGAAGAGCAGATTGCCCACTTTCCGTGCATGGGGATACAGTCCTACAGGTTGCGGAGCTTT
>CAZFKK010000264.1:0-3236 GCA_964519735.1 uncultured Taibaiella sp. | reverse complement strand
TTTGTCTGTTGATATTTTCTGTGACATACTCCACAAAGATAAAAAAATTACAAAAGCTAACGAGGGATATTTCGCTGTAAAATGAATACTTCTGACCGAACCAGGCCTTTATATTAGTCCAGGTTGTTTCTGAGGCTATCCAGTACCTGTACTGTAGCTACAGCATCCAGCATCATATAAGGATGATTGCGTTCCGTAAAATAAAAGCCCTTTTTTATTTCCGGAGGCAGCATATCCTTATTTGAGTTGCCGGCATGGTCCTCAATAATAAGGCTTACCGTAGCATCAGGGCCTGGTAGGGAAGAGAGTAGCCGGGACTCATAAACAGAGAACCGATAATCATCTTTTTTATCAAAAACAATATAATCAGTGGGCAATACCCCATTCCATACATTTTTGGAATGCATTAAACTGATATAGTTTTCATACCATTTCAGTCGTTGACTATAGAACCTGTGGTTGCTGTATATTTTACTAAAGGAAATAAGGAATATGCCGGTCAGGGCCAGGGATAAGGTCCAGGGTGCATGAAGCATCTTCCGGGCATATTGTCCGAAAACCAGGGCGATGAAAAAAGGCAGCGGTTGGTACAAGTGTTCCGGATAATGATTGTAAGGGACTTCTCTGAAGCTTACGGTAACCAGTAGCCAGAATGCAATGATGGTAGCTGTGAAATAAATGAGGGATAGCCATTGTTTTCTTATAGAAAAGAAGAACAACAGGGAAAAGAACAAGAGTAAAACCAGGAAATAATCATTGATAAAGGTATGAAGGGAGGCATGGCTTAGGGGGGAGTCAAAATAACTACTGATGGCCGCTTTGAAGTTGCTTAGACCTTCTTTCCGGAAGTCATCATAAGGAACTGTGCCCACAAGGCTTTGGAAAAAATACTCCCGGGTCAGATGGGCCGCTAGGACCAGCAGGAGGGGGAGTACGAGGACTTTTTTCCGGAAATGGGGATAACTGAAGAGCATCCATGCCATCCAGGCTATAAATACATAGAAGGATAAAGTATGAGAAAAAATAATAGTGGGTACCAGCAGGAAATTCACCAGGTATAGTAACCAGCGTTTCTTTGCTGCCGCCTGGGAATACCACAACAAAAAGGCATGCAATACGAATAATAGGCACAGGCCCATTTGGAATTCGGATACCGGGTAATAAAATAACCACATGTTCATAATAGTATAGAACAACAGGATGGCCAGGGTAGTTGCCTTATCCTTAAATACAAACCGGCAGACAATGGCGCTGATCACCGGCAACAGGATGCCATTAAGAGAGTAGAGACACAACACAGCTTTGAGGGACAGGCCCATGGTTATACCGCATAAGGGCAGTATCTGGATCAGGATGCTGACAAAACGGTGGGCGGCGATAAAAAATTGTCCGGAGGTGGTAATGCTGTAGGCATACACTGCCGTATCGGTAAAAATGATTCTTTCCTTGTAAAACAAACAGGAAAATATAAATAAGGCGATGCAAACCAATAAACTGATCAGATCGATACCGTCAAGGGCCTTTAAGTTGTCTTTTCTGGTAATCATGCGATTGAAATGACGATTTAATGCGGAACAAAGATATAAAAAAACAAAAGCCGCTAAAGTGAATACTTTGGCGGCTTTTGTGCTTCTTATTGAAAGAAAGGATTATAACTTCCGTTTTACTTCCACTTCTTCATATCCTTCGAGTATATCGCCTACCTGGATATCATTATAATTTTTAATGCTCAAACCACATTCGTAACCGGCATTTACTTCTTTCACATCGTCTTTGAAACGTTTGAGTGAAGCTAGTTCCCCGGTATGGACCACAATTCCGTCCCGTATGATATTTAACTTGGTATTGCGGGTAAATTTGCCATCCAGTACATAACAACCGGCAATGGTACCGAGTCCGCTTATTTTAAAGATCTCGCGGATCTCAATATTACCGACTACTTTCTTCTCAAGGGTAGGCTCAAGCATACCTTCCATGGCGCTCTTGATTTCTGCAATAGCATCATAAATAATGGAATAGTAACGGATCTCAATATTTTCCTGGTCAGCCAGCCTTGCTGCTTGCGGAGAAGGACGTACCTGGAAGCCCAGCATAATAGCATCAGAGGCACTGGCCAACATAACATCGCTTTCTGTAATTTGTCCTACTCCTTTCAGTACCACATTGACCACAACTTCTTCCGTAGACAGTTTTTGCAGGGAATCGCTCAGGGCTTCGGCAGAACCATCGAAATCGGCTTTGATGATGACATTCAGTTCCTTGAAATTGCCCAGAGCCAGGCGGCGGCCAATCTCATCGAGGGTAATATGCTTACGGCTACGCAATCCTTGCTCACGCATGATTTGCGCCCGATGGTTGGCAATGTTCTTCGCTTCTGATTCTTCCTTGAATACTTTGAATTTCTCACCGGCTTGTGGCGCTCCGTTCAGGCCCAATACCTGTACCGGGGTGGAAGGCCCTGCAGCAGAGATCTTTTGGCCACGTTCGTTGAACATAGCTTTGACCTTGCCATAATACTGTCCGGATACGATCATATCGCCCGCATTCAAGGTTCCGTTTTGAACCAATACGGTAGAAACATAACCTCTTCCTTTATCCAGAGATGCCTCAATGGTAGAACCTACGGCCTCCCGGTTAGGATTGGCTTTGAGTTCAAGCAATTCGGCCTCCAATAATATTTTTTCCAGCAGGAGATCTATATTCAGGCCTTTCTTGGCAGAAATTTCCTGGCTTTGGTATTTACCACCCCAGTCTTCTACCAGGATATTGATGGCAGAAAGTTGCTCTTTTATTTTTTCAGGGTTGGCATTCTCTTTATCCATTTTGTTCAGGGCAAAGATCATCGGCAAACCGGCAGCCTGGGCATGGGATATGGCCTCTCTTGTTTGCGGCATGATGGCATCATCCGCAGCAATTACGATAACAGCCATATCTGCTACTTTGGCACCACGGGCACGCATCGCGGTAAAGGCTTCGTGACCAGGGGTATCCAAGAATGCAATTTCTTTGCCTGATTCGGTCGTTACTTTATAGGCGCCGATATGCTGCGTAATACCTCCGGCTTCACCGGCTACTACGGTCGCACTGCGGATGTAATCCAGCAAGGACGTTTTACCATGGTCAACGTGACCCATGATGGTGACGACTGGTGCTCTATCTTCGGTATCTTCTATGCCATCATCCTCGTCCACTTCTTCGTCGGTCAATTTCTCGCCCAAATTCGTCATCACGTGTCT
>CAZFKK010000263.1:3251-4495 GCA_964519735.1 uncultured Taibaiella sp. | reverse complement strand
TGTCACGGCGCTTCCGGAGGATATTCTGATCATAGATGCCTTAATAGGCACCGGTCTCAACAGGCCGGTAGAAGGCTGGCTGGCTGCATTTATCCAGGAACTGAATGAGCTGGACAATGAGAAGGTTTCCATCGATATGCCCAGTGGTCTGCCGGCGGACAGCCTGCCGGACCGGAAGGCTGCCGTGGTCCGGGCTACCCATACTTTAAGTTTCCAGTTTTATAAACGCAGCTTTTTTCATGCAGAAGCTGCGGGTGCTACCGGCCAGGTGCATATCCTGGACATAGGCCTCAGCAGTCGTTATATCGAATCTACATTTACCCAATATGGTACGGTTGATGCGGAAGGAATACGGGCATACTATAAACCGAGGGACCGGTTCGGTCATAAAGGGGTATTTGGAAAAGCCCTGTTGATTGGCGGAAGTTATGGTAAAATAGGGGCTGTTTCTTTGAGCACAGGGGCCGCTTTGCGTGCTGGCGCAGGCCTGGTCTTTACGGAAGCGCCGGAATGCGGGTATGCCGTACTGCAGACCGCACACCCCGAAGCGATGTATATTGCATCAGGTAAAGATTTTACAGAGCGGATCAGTATTGAACCGGGATGCACGGTGGGCATTGGTCCTGGCCTGGGGCAGCATCCGGATACCATTAAAGTATTTTTGAATTTTCTCGAACAATGGAAAGAGCCCCTGGTGCTGGATGCAGATGCGCTGAATATCATAGCGCAGCACGAATCCGTACTGCACCTGATCCCGCCCGGATCTATCCTGACCCCGCACCCTAAAGAATTTGAACGGTTGTTCGGGGCGGCTAAAGACAGTATGCTGCGGGTAGAAACGGCCCGTGCCAAGGCTATGAAATATAATATTTATATTGTTTTAAAGGGCCATCATACTGCCATCTTATGTCCTTCAGGCGCCTGCTGGTACAACACTACCGGGAATGCAGGTATGGCCACGGGAGGCAGTGGCGATGTACTTACCGGGATACTGACCGGCCTGCTGGCCCAGGGTTACAATTCTTTAAATGCGGCGCTGTTAGGGGTATATCTTCATGGTTTAAGCGGCGACCTGGCCGCACAAGAGCTGTCCCGGGAATCTTTAACCGCCGGAGATCTGATCCGCTATTTAGGAAAAGCCTTTTTGCAACTGCAGAAAAAGTAAGGACACTATACCACGTTTTGCAGGACTCAAAAAAGAATCGGTTCAGAATGATTGAAAAGCGGATAGTTAGCAGCAAATT
>CAZFKK010000263.1:0-3241 GCA_964519735.1 uncultured Taibaiella sp. | reverse complement strand
GAATTGGTTCTTGGAAGAAGTCACTAGTCCGCAGCAGGTACGCACATTCCTGGAAATGCCCCGGGTTATCTATAAAAACGATCCTAATTGGATACGCCCTTTAGATAAAGATATTGAAGCTGTTTTTGATCCCGCAAAGAATAAGTTATTAAAGCAAGGAGCGGCTAAACGATGGTTGCTGAAAGATCCGCAACAGAACGTTGTGGGACGCATTGCCGCTTTTATCAATAAAAAATACAAGCAGGACCAACCTACCGGAGGAATTGGTTTTTTCGAATGTATTAATGATCAGTCTGCCGCTAACTTTATGCTGGATCATTGCAGGGAATGGCTCCGGGAACAAGGCATGGAAGCCATGGACGGCCCGATCAATTTCGGAGAGCGGGACCGCTGGTGGGGATTGCTGGTAGAGGGTTTTAGTGAACCGCTTTATTGTATGAATTATAACCCTCCCTATTACAAAGATCTTTTGGAACATTACGGCTTCCAGGTGTATTTCAACCAGGAATGCTTCGGGATGAAGGTAGAGTATAAATTCCAGGATAAGTATTACAAGCGTTACGAAGAGCATGTGAACAATCCGGATATCAGGGCGGTGTCCATCCGCAAAAAAGACTGGGTCCGGTTTGCCAGAGATTTTGCCTATATCTATAATAAAGCCTGGGCCGCACATGGGCAGGGCAAGACCATGGACGAACGCCAGGCTATTAAAATATTCAAATCCATGAAACCGGTAATGGATGAACGCCTGTCCTGGTTTGTCTATCATAAAGAAGAGCCTATAGCCTGTTGGATTAACCTGCCCGATCTCAACCAGTTTTTTAAATACATGAATGGAAAGTTTGGCCTGTGGCAGAAATTAAAGTTCCTGTGGTTACGGAAATTCGCAAAATGTTACCGGTTTGTCGGCATTGTATTCGGCATTATTCCCGAATGGCAGGGCAAAGGTATCGATACCTATATGATCATGGAAGGCTCAAAGGTGATTGTGCCCCAAAGTGGTTACAGCGATTATGAGATGCAATGGATCGGGGATTTCAACCCTAAAATGATCAATATTGCTTACGGCCTGGGGGCCCAGGTAACCCGCAGGCTGAGTACCTACCGGTATCTTTTCGACAGAGAAAAGGAATTTAAGAGGCATCCTATACTTTAAGAAGGCCTTTTACTTAACTTGCACCTTCAAAAATTAATGATCAGCAGTATGTTGAAACTGTTTCCTATACTATCCCTCTTGTTTTTATGCCTGATTTCCTTAGTAAGCCGGGCGCAGCAGGATTATAATCCTGAATTGAAACGCATGGAAGAAAGTGCGCGGTCCTTTCTGAACAGGGGCGATCATGCTAATGCCATTATGATGTACAACCAGGCCATCAGGCTGGCTCCGGGTGATGTGCCGCTAAGACGGGACCTGGCTTATGCTTATTTTCTTTCCGGGAATGCACAAAAAGCGAAAGAGGTCATCGACCCCGTGTTGTCCTCCGGTCAGGCGGATGAACAAACCTACCAGGTGGCCGGCGCAGTAGAAAACGTGTTGGGCAATACGGCGAAAGCAAGGAGAATACTCAACCAGGGGTTATCCAGGTTCCCCAATTCAGGAATATTATACAATAGTCGGGGTAATATTCTGAATGCAGCACAAAAAAGTAAAGATGCGCTGAAATCCTGGAACAAAGGCATTGAAGTAGAGCCCGGTCTTGCTATTAATTATTACCATGCTGCCAAATATTACCATTTGAATGATCAGGCGGTATGGGCCCTCATCTATGGGGAGATATTTGTCAATCTCGAGCCTGGTTCTGCCAGAAGCAGTGAGATCAAGAAATTGATTATTGATGCTTACCGTAAATTATTCTCTCCCGGGAAAGAGGAACGCCTTCCTTCCTTCAATAAGAGTGCAGGCACTACCCGCCAGGAAGGTTTCGAAGCACTTTTTACGAGCACAATGTTACACAATGCGACAGCAATAAGTGATGGTTTACAATTGGAAAGCCTGATCATGCTACGCACCCGGTTTATCCTGGACTGGAATCGTAAAGGTGTGCATCAGTACCCTTTTACCTTATTTACTTATCATGACAAACTATTGCGGGAAGGACATTTCGATGCCTATAACCAGTGGTTATTTGGCGCGGTGGACAATTCCCAGGCCTTTTCTTTATGGATAAAAACGAACAATAAGGCGTACAGCGCTTTTGAGACCTGGTTTAAGCGTAATCCTTTGCAGCCTGCTGCTTATGATCCAAAACCTACAGACTGATGAGGCCGCTTCGGGGCCTGCCTGCCGCCGGAATTGGTTTCAATAATTCATTTTTCTGATTACCTTTGCGCCTTTACCCGTTTTCAATATGGAAGATTTAAAAGTTACCCTGAAACAACAAATCATTGAATCCTTAAACCTTCAAGGTATGAAACCTGAAGACATCGATGATCATTCTCCGCTCTTTGGTGAAGGCCTGGGACTGGACAGCATTGACTCCCTGGAACTGATGGTATTGCTGGAGCGGAATTACGGGATCAAAATCGAAGATGCCCGTGAGGGAAGGAATATTCTTTCTTCCGTGCAGAGCATGGCCGATTATATTCAGGCCAACAGAAAGTTTTAAAATGAACCGGTGCTCTTTTAAATGCATGTCAAGCTATGGTATTGATCTCGGGAATGGGCATGATTACCGCTTTAGGTAATACCGTGGCGGAAAATCTTTCCGCTATCCTGGCGGAAAAAGCTGCATTTAGTTTTCCTGAGGTATTACATACCCGGCATGTCGATCTCCAGGTGGGAGAAATTAAAATGAGCAATGTCGCATTACGGCAATCCCTGAACCTTGCAGATGATGGCTATAGCAGGACTACCTTGTTGGGTATGAAGGCGCTTCAGGAAGCTTTAAGTACGCTTCCTCCCGGTCAGCGAAAGGGTAAAAAAATTGCCTTCATCAACGCGACAACCGTTGGGGGCATGAGCGAAGTGGAGAATGTATATGATCAGATCACTTCTGAAAAGAAAGAGGATGATTTTCTCCGATTGATCGACTCCCTGGATTGTGCAGATTGTACGCAACGAATGGCAGCGCATTTTGGCCTGGATGGTTTTATAGCTACTGTAAGTACGGCTTGCTCTTCTTCTGCCAATGCACTTCAACTGGGTGCTCGCATGATCAAAAGCGGCGCTGCGGATATTGCTGTTTGCGGGGGGACGGATGCCCTTACCAGGTTTACCCTGAATGGCTTCAATGCCCTGAAA
>CAZFKK010000262.1:0-4509 GCA_964519735.1 uncultured Taibaiella sp. | reverse complement strand
CCACTGATGTTTTGTTGAGGCAGGGGGCTGGCAGCACAAGCTACGCTGATGCCCAGAAAAATAAATACTACGATGTGCTTTAGCATTTTGTGTGTTTTAAAAAGTTTAAAAATAGCGGAGTAGGGGGACGACTCCCCCTTCAACTAAGGTGGGTGCCGGCTATGCAGGAGCAGCCGCAAACGGAGCAGCGCGCAACATCTGAAATAGGGCGTTGGCGAAGGGAGTTTTCTTATAGAGTTAAGTGGCTGCAGCATGCTTGTTAGGGTACAAAATGGTTTCGGAATTTGGTGTTCGGGCAGCGTTCCTGGTAATGGAGCTGATTGTCCCCCTGAAGGTCGCAGGCTAGTTGTTTACGGCTTAAATCAGGATGGGGAATCGTTCCTGTTTTTAGATTGGGAGCAAGTAAAGGAGGGGTAAAAAGGCAATATTTTAACAATCTTATGTATTCTTGCGGAAGAATGTGGAGGGTGTGCTGGCTGCTTTTCTTTAGGGGACTCTGGTAAAAATAATTTTGGGGAATCAGGTAGTGCGCCTTTAATGGACTGCCTTTTATGTTCCACACAAAATCCATTGAATGCAGCAACAATTAATAGAGGTGCTCCAGCAAATATTAGCCGTACTGACAGATCTTTCCCAACGTCCCCTAAGCCTGAAAGTACATTCCCTCCCTAAAGACCATCAAACATCAACGCCGGGCATCCCGGACCTGGCCATAGATAAACTCTACAGCAAGCAAGAGGTCATGGCCTACATGGGCATCAGTTCCTCCACCTATCACCGGTATAAAACCGAAGGCATCATCGAGGCCAGCCGCATCGGCAAGCGGGATTTCGTAACTCCCGAAGCTTTAAGGGCGGCCCTGAAGGAAAGTATACGCAGGGGGAAAATATAGGTCATTAGGACCGACAATTGCGGGTTCCGGCCCGCAATTGGTAGCGCAGGATACTGTTAGATAACAAACAATTTGTTAGGTCAAGGTAGATAAATGCCGGGGATGGAGCGCTATTGAAATGCCCATGCGAAAATAGAGCGCTTATGCTTCGATAGTTTGTAATATCATTGATTTAAACCAGTGCGTGGACACCAGTTGCAAAGTCGTTAGATTGTAGGATGCCAGACAGGACCTGTTTAAATATTTTTTTGCATTAAAGTAAGGATAGAATTGTTCAAAATCATTACTGCTTAAGGCATTGGTGATAGGTTTCAGGTTGCCATCGTTATTGATTTGAGGCTCTTTATACTCAATGTATCTTGCCCTGGACGTTCCTATTTCAGCGATGATATCGATCAGCTTTTCGTTCTTTTGACGGGTAATTTCTGCTACATACCCGCTTAAATTAAAGTCATTGAGCCCTAATTCCTCAATGTTAGCAGGATGATAGAGCAGGTTCTCGAAAGTATAATAAGGCAATATTTTTAGATTGGGATATTGCTCCCGTAGGACGGCTACTTCATCATCCCTTAAATAATCCCGATCTCTTATTCCCAACTTATGCTTATCCCCTTTTACCGATAAAAACACATCTATATTATTATTAGCGGGTACAAAAATGTATTTCTTTTCTCCGAGTATAGCATTGTAGAACTCATCGTTTTTGTTTTCTACCACGACGATTTTAAAGTCGGACAAGATACTTGCAATCATAGTCTTAGGGATGGCAACTTCATATACATCCAGGTTATCTTTGGGCAGGGGAACGCTGTTTTGCTTATGGTCGAAATTAAATAAATCTAAATCGATGGTGTCGGCTATCCCACTTTTCTTAGCATATTCTATAAAGCCTAAAGCATGTGAAGCCGTCCACAGTTGAGAATTGTCCGGTATCCATTGAGTTACGATCTCATGTAGTAAGTTCGATTGTAAGGCAGTATTGAGGTGGCAGTCCATTTCATCGATGAAAATCACTGCATTTTGGTAATATTCTTGTCTTACGATAAAATTAATCAGCAATATGACGACTTGTTTTTCCCCATGGCTCAATAAATCGTAATTAATTTTGGATAGCCCTTTCTTAAAGATTAATTGGGCGGTGGTATTAGGTGTCGCATCTTTAAATTCCGCAATCTGGATGGTTGTCGCTTCATCCCCGCCAAAAATATTAAGTAACGAAGTATTTAAGGGCTCAATGAAATCTCTGAATATCTTCAGGGTATCTGCCTGTTTCCCGCTAAATATGGGCTCACGCAGCGCGTTGTTTATTTGTTGAATATACAAGAACACGTCATTGACAAACCGGGTATCGTTGTCGATGTAGGTGGGTGGGCTATCCTGGTCCTTAGCAATGTTTGAAGGATTGGCATTATTGGATATTCTGGGAACAATTCGAATACTGCTTCGTCCTAAGAACCCGGAGGCAATGTTAGCCCCTTGAATAAGGGTATCATCCTTTTTCTCAATGATATCCCCGGAAAAAAGTTCGATCTTAATATCAGTGCTTAATTCTTTGTCTTTCTTATAATAGATTTCCGCTTCCGTATGATTAAAAGGTAATCCTTTGGAATTGCCCTTTGTTAAATAGTCAAATGCATCGAACAAAGAAGATTTTCCCGAACCATTCGATCCGATGATCAATACCAATTTAGCATCCTCTGATAAATCTGTAATGGTTAAGTCTGTAAATCTTTTAAAATTCTTAATGGCAATCTTTTTTATTCTCATATCGGCTTAATGTCCCTATTTTTTACAAAGTAACGTATTTTTTAGCAGCTGTTTGTATGGTGAATTATGTTAATTTAAAAATAAACGTGTCTTGCGCCGATATTTTTATTTACCTGTTCTCTGGAAAAACTAATTAAGCATACGCAAGAGACGCCTTATATTTGCGACAAAATGGGTTAAAGATTACATTTTGAAATAAGACTACCGTATCAAAGTAAGATCCCCTTTATGCATTACATTTCCATTCCTGTCCCATACTTTATTTCCTAACGTATAAAAAAGTAAATTGCCTTGTTCATCTGATACCGTGGCGGCACCTTCCAGGCAATTCATGTTATGAGTAAACTGGGTAGGTGTATTAGTATTAAAATCCAAGCCCAACCTAAGCCCGAAACACCAAATATTATTTTCACCCTGAGCTAACGCACAAAAGTGGCTCCCATAAATACAAATCACGATGACAGCAGAATGTTTGAGCATAGGCGATGTTTTTCATCAGATAAATGAATACTTTAAGGAGTCTAAAAACTAAGGATTATATGCTTTCACTGCCTCTATGATATCCTCCTTAATAAACGCCCAATATTTACCCCTTAAACAGATGGGGTCAAAATCATCATCGGCAAGCTCAAAATTGCTGAGGTTTTGCAATAGGAGTGCTTTGTCGTGCGTATAAGGATAACGCTGTTGATGTAAAGAAAGCATAGAAGAAAGGTGGTATTGCGGTAACAACTCATGCAAATCCCAAAAATCCTTTTTACGACCAACACGTTGTACCACATCCATTTTCATAGCAATAATTTCTTCAGTAGTAGCCATTCTTATTTCGTTCTCAATTAAAGGAGCCTGTATGAAATCGTCAGTATAATACACATCTAATTTGACAACATTATCCTTATCCGTGCCTATATGGTAAGATTTGCCTATAGCCGGGTCAAGATTTGAAAAATGATGGTGAAAAGGAAATGCCTTCTCTATAAATTCATCAATAACTTTAAAATCTATGGCACCATACGAGGCATCGCTGAACATATCTATATCTACCGATAAACGATGCCCTAATTGAAGACTTAATGCAGTACCGCCGACCAAACGAAACGATTCAAACACAGAAGATTTCATTAGCGTCATCAATGAATTTTTTAAAAGGTCATTGACGGTGTTATAATACATGACGATTATTCTGTGATTTTATGGGGTCTGTATATTGTATATGGGCTTCTGGCATTGTATTCTTGCAAAGCCTGTTGTACTTTTTCAGCGCCATAAAAACGAATAATTTCTTTTTTGTCATCTTCATTTCCCCGTTCAAAAACACGTTGGATAACAGCCCGATATTGTCGCTCCCAATCTATATGTTGCCTATCCGTGTCCCAAAACAAAGCCTTGCTCAGTAGCGTCAGATCAGGGCTTTTGTGACCTTCTTTTTCTTTAATCTTTTGGATATCGTAATACGCCTGCAATATAACCAAGGTGCCCTCTTCTAATTCAAGTTCTCGCTCGATTTTCAATGCCAGTGTGGTGCTAATGCCTCTTTTTCCTTTGGTAATCGCATTAAACGTTTGCGGATGTTCCTTTAAAGATAAAGCAAACGGACGCTGCTTGATCGAGCGTTTTTGTAATTCTCTATCAAGCACTATCCCCGGATGGATACCTTTATATTGCTCATATTGCTTAACCATAGCACAAATATAAACATTTTTGCTTACACTCTGGCTTGTTGATCTAATGATTTAACAAAAGATAGCAACTAAAACGAATCCCGGTTTTATATATGGTGTAAATTTGTTGTGTTTCAGGTGGCCATCGCTGCTATTCGGATTTTATGAGTTTTTCAGATTTTAATAATT
>CAZFKK010000261.1:0-4539 GCA_964519735.1 uncultured Taibaiella sp. | reverse complement strand
AGATCCGGGCGTTGTTTTTTTGCAGATCGGAAAATATTCAACCGGTTGCGTACCGTTTGTTCTGCTTTTTCACGAATGGAGCAGGTATTCAACAGGATCAGGTTCGCTTCCTCCAGGAATCTGGTGGCACCATACCCATCTTTTTGTAAAATGGAAGCAACGATCTCACTGTCATTAAAGTTCATCTTACAGCCATAGCTTTCTATGTAAAATTTTTTGCCAGCCGATTGAAGATCACCGGTAACAGGAAGATAGGCTTCCCCCTGGCGTCGCTCTTCAATCACTTTTGTTTCCAGATCCATCATTATTTCTTGGTTAAGGACGCAAAGTTAAGTAATTGACCTGTCAAAATTGCAGGTTTATAGCTGGATAGGTTAATCTGATGTGAATTTTAAAGGAATACTTCCTTTAAAGTCAGGGTGTAACCCTTCTTTTTATATTTTCGGGCCTCAATACAGGATATGAGGAAAAAAGGGCTTTTAGCCGGATCATTGTTGTTGCTTCTGGTAGTGGGATATATGGGTTTCAGGTATTATCAGCAATGGTTTGCTCCTAATGTTACCCGGGAAGGGAAGCTTTTTATTCCTACGGGAGCCAGCTATGCCCGGGTACTTGATTCATTAAGGCCTTATTTGAAAAATAGCCGGCATTTTGATGCACTAGCCCGGAAAAAACAATATGACGTCCATATTAAGCCGGGCAGGTATTCGATGGTCCGGGGGGAAAACAACAATAACCTGATCAATCGTTTGCGCCTGGGAGCGCAAGATGAAATCGCCATAAGGATTGGAAATTATTCCAGCATTTTTGAACTGGCTGGTAAAATAAGCCCTTTTCTGGAAGGCGATTCTGCACAAATAGTGAGTGCTGTCTTGCGCTCAGATAGAAGTAAGGGGTATGACACCGCTGCTTTATTGTTCTACTTCCTGCCGGATACTTATCATTTTCATTGGAATACTTCAGGACCGCAATTTGTGGCACGAATGATGCAACAATACGATAGGTTCTGGACAGCAGAGCGTCTTTCGCTGGCACAAAAAGCGGGAATGACCCCATTTGAAGTAACGACCCTGGCTTCTATCGTTCAGTTGGAATCTGCAAAGGTGGATGAACAGCCTCGGGTAGCCGGGTTATACCTGAACCGGTTGAAGATAGGGATGAAGCTGGATGCAGATCCCACGGTGATTTTTGCGATGAAAAAGGCTACGGGTTTTCAACAGCAGATACAAAGGGTTTATTATAAGCACCTGGCCATTGCATCTCCCTATAATACTTACCGGAACAGGGGATTGCCTCCCGGACCCATTTGTATGCCTAATGCCTCAGCTATTGATGCGGTCTTAAGGCCGGCACAGCATCAGTATCTTTTCTTCGTCGCTGATCCGGAAAGGCCTGGTTACCATATTTATGCGACAACTTTGAAAGAGCAGGAAGAAAATGCAAAAAAATACCGGAATTGGTTGAACGAAAAGAATATAAAGTAAGGAGCGGCAGGTGTTTGTACAGGGCGTTTACCTGCTAAGAATTCTTATCGTTATTGATTTTTCCCTTTTTGCTCCCTGATCATGGAGCCATAATCCATTTTCCGGCTTAATGCAGAGAGGGTTAAGGCCAGCCGCCTGGTTTGGGTAGGTATGGTCTTTGCTTCCTGTATCCATTTGCTGAAATAGCGTTGGTGTGAAGGCGCTAATGTTTGAAAAAAAGCGGCTGCCTCCGGTTCTTCAGCAAGGCAATCCAATAATTCAGGCAGTAATTCCCGGGGGCTGTCATCAACCTCTAATACAACGTGGAGCATGGCCCCTGCCTTTTTCCTGATGCCTTTTCTTACCGAGGTATTCAGTGCCATAATAAAGGAGCCATCTCCCATCGGCAACAGGGCCATGCTTTTTATTTGCCACTGGTCTAATTGGCCTTTTACCCGGAATGTTTTCTTATTGCCTGGTTTTAGCGCCTCCGCTATATCCGAAGGAACCTGGATATAGGTCCATCCGGTTTTTTCGCCCTGCTCTTCAAATTGATGAATAGGCGTGGTAAAAGATACCTTACTCATGGATGCCTGTTGGAGTGTTTGAAAACAATACAAAAAATCTTTCTTTTTTGAAGTAGGGAAATATTCAAGATTTTGGGTATAAAACAAACCTGCGAATTCCTCATCAAAGGAATTCGCAGGTATCAATTCTATATAATTGTTGTGCTCATAGGCAAAGACCGGTACAATGCTCAGGTTATTCTGAAAGGACTGTTAAGGTCATTGACAAATAGTTTTACTTAAACTGTTTTAGGCTTACGCATGATCGCAACGACCTCTACTATAAACCCGGCAATAATTAAGAGCGGAGCCAGTGTAATACGGCGAAAGCTGTAAATTTCTTCTTTATTAAATACATGCGGATCCGGGCTTTTACCACCGGCCATACAGATAAGTCCCAGAAGGATCAGTGCCAAACCGGCAAACATGATGTAATAATTCGTTTTGTCAAACAAGAACAAAGAGCCTTTAGTTGGGATATTATTTTTCTTACTGCTGGAAGGGGTAGCCATAGTATTGGAAGTTTAAAGCGTCAAAAATAGTGTTTTCTTCTTATTCAAAGTGAATTAAAGCTGATTTTTCAAAAAGAGGCTTTAATTATTGGGGCATTATATGAGCAGATCTCTGCAATTAATAAAGATCGTCCAGCTTTAATTTTAAATATTTGACTACGGATCTATGGGTACTGATCAGGGAAATCAAAATACCCAGGATCAGGATTCCTGCCAGGAGTATGGCCAGGGAAACATAATCATGAATGGCATTTAATTCGGGTAATTGAGTGCCTGCAAAATAAATGAGTGCCACAAGACCGGAAATGGCAATCAAGCCGCTGATCAGGCCGCTTATAATACTTCTGCCATCAAAGGGCCGGGCTATAAACCACCGTGTAGCGCCAACCATTTGCATAGTCTTGATAAGCAGTCTGTTGCTGAACATGGCCAGTCTTACTGTATTGTCAATAATAATAACTACAGCGACAAAGAGAATTAAGGCGATCACGCCCAGAACAATACCAATCTTCCTGAAATTGCTGTTCATTTGATCTACCACAGCATTAGGATAAGTTACTTCGCGTACAATATTACTCTGTAGCAGAAATTGCTTGATCTTTTGAAGGCTGTCCTGGTTGACATACTCAGAATGAAGCTTTAAATTAATTGATGTATAAAGAGGATTGAAATCAAGTAACTCCATGAAGTCCTCATCCCATTCCTGGGCAAATTGCCGGGCTGCCTGCTCCTTGGTGATAATGGCAGCTTTGCTTACGAAAGGTTGCTTATTGAGTATCGTTTCCAATTGCCGGGCTTTAGTGTCCTGGGTTTTGTCCTGCAGGATAACCTGTACTTCCACCTGTTCTTTAAAAAAGCGGGATAAGGAGCGGCCATTGATACCCAGCCACCCGATCGTCCCTAATAGAAACAATACAAGAGAAATGCCGATAATAGAATATATATAAGAAGGCGCTTTTTTCATTTTTTATGTTTATGATTTACAATGGGGCTTCCGATATAGCCTCATGTTGGTCATGATGATATCAATAAGTTTTTGCCGCACGGATCTTGTTATTGAACCGCTACCCTATTAAATAGGGGCAGCTCATGGTAGCAAAAATAAAAATTTGCGCACAAAGCGACAGAATTAATTTTTTGTCGCCAATTAAATCCATTCATCGTAGGGCAATAGGGCATCATTATTTAAACCGGAGCGCTTTTACTATGGAAATTTTTTTGACAATCAGCGATGGAATAAGCATAATCAGGATGCAGCAAATCAGTGTGCCCGCACCAATTAAGGCCACATGCCATCCCACTAATTTAATGGGGACATACTGCATGTAATAGGCGCTTTCATTAATACGGATAAATTGAGTGTATTGTTGCAGCAGGCAAATGCCTACTCCGATAAGTATGCCGATAAAAATTCCTTTAATGGCTACCCGGGCGGCATGATACAGAAAAATGCGCTGCATACCGGCGGCAGGCATTCCCAGCGTTTTTAAAACGCCTACCATATGTGTACGTTCCATAATAAAAATAAGCAAGGCTGTAGATAGGTTAATTACAGCAATGATGGCCATAATAACCAATATGATATAGGTATTGGTATCCATCAATCCTAACCAGGAGAATATATTGGGATAAATTTTTTGTAAGGTACTCCTGTTCATCGGCGGATCAAGAAATTCCTGGTAAAGATGGTCTGCAATAGTATCTGCCTGCCTATAGTCTTGTATAGTAACCTGGTAACCATGGATAGCATCCTCCTGCCAGTTACTGATCCTCCTTAGTAATTTAAGATCACAAAAGGCAAAGTTTTGGTCTATCTCTTCCATTCCGGTATGATAAGTGCCGGCAATCTGTAGTTTACGTACCCTTGGAAACTGCTGTTCCGGATCCACAAAATAGGCTAACAAACTATCTCCTTCCTTTTGGTCGAGCTTATTAAGGGTAGCCTGGGAGAGTAAAATTTGTGCTGCATATCCCGAATCTCTAAGATCAAGAGAGGCA
>CAZFKK010000260.1:0-4577 GCA_964519735.1 uncultured Taibaiella sp. | reverse complement strand
CCCTGACTATGGAAGCTATGGCCCGGTCTATAAAAGAAATCATGGATCATGAAGGCTTAAAGCAGGCTATTGTGGCTGGCCATTCAATGGGAGGTTACACCGCTCTTCAATTTGCATCCATGTTTCCGGAACGCGTAAAGGGTATATCGCTTATCCATTCTTTGGCATCGGCCGATAGCGAAGAAAAAAAAGAAAATAGGAGAAAAGCTATTAAACTGATGAATAAGGGATTGCAAGAACAGGAAACATTTTTAAGAGGAATGGCTCAGAATTTATTCTCTGCATCGTTCCTCGCGACCCATCCTAATGCCGTGAAAGATATAGTATCCCGTGGCATGAAATTACCGGCAAAAGCACTCACAGACTTTTATGAGGCTATTATGAACAGAACAGATCATCGCCCTTTGCTTCACCAGGCAGCCTACCCTATTCAATGGATTATTGGATCTGAAGATACAGCAACGCCAATGAAAGAGGCTCTGGCGCAATGTTACCTGGCTCCTGTTAACCAGGTATCTGTTTACACACCCTGTGGACATATGAGTATGATTGAAACACCTGAAAGATTAAAAATAGATTTGGCCAGCTTTTTCAGCTACTGTTATTCAAGATAATGCTAATAGCCTATTTCCCTTTATTTCATATGCTTATGAAAAAGCCACTTTTAAATCAAATGTGAAGCAGCAAAGCTTATTTTGTTCCGTTGCGCCGAACATTTACTTTTGTCTGGTCAATGAAAAATGCTACTATACGTCTGATTCTAATCCTGGCCTTATTGTCTGCTGCTGGTATTATTGCCACCCAAATCTATTGGGTGCGGAGGGCCTACCTGCTGGAAGAAAAAGAATTCAGTTTGAAAGTCAATACCGGATTGCGTAATACTGCTCTGAAAATATGGGAATTAAAGAAAGTACAACCCATGGTGTACAATATCGTGGACCAGGTATCGCCTGATTACTTTATTGTGCAAATTAATGACCATGTCGATGTGGATGTATTATCACATTTCCTGAAAGAAGAATTTGAGCAACATAATGTCATTACAGATTTTGAATTTGGTTTGTATGATTGCATGCAGGACACTGTAATGAGTTATCATTATGTGCAAATGAGCGGAAGTAATGAGCCATTTGACCCCCAGATGAACTTCCCCAAACTTTCAAAAGAAAACTATTACTTTGGCGTCTATTTCCCTCATCGAAAGGATTTTATTACCTCCCAGCTCTCTATGTGGACCCTTTCGTCCCTTATGCTACTCTGTGTCTTGATTTTCCTGGCTTACGTAGTCTTTGTCATTCTGAAACAGAAAAGATTAAGTGAAGTTCAAAAGGATTTTGTCAATAATATGACTCATGAATTTAAGACGCCCCTGGCTACTATTCAACTATCTGCCGAGGTACTTAAGAAACCAGACATTATCCAACAACCGCAAAGATTGCTGAATTATGCTACCATCATAGACAATGAAGCCTCTCAGCTCGCTCTGCAGATAGAAAGAGTATTGCAAATGGCACATGCTGAAAAAGGAAAAATACAGTTACGGCTCCAACCTCTTATATTACAAAATCTGATCCAGGAAACCGTACATAATTTTGAACAGGCATTTGCCAAAAATGAGGTACAAATTAAGGTCACATTACCTCCTGAACCTGTATTATTCAACGGAGACAAGTTACATCTTAAGAATGCACTCAGCAACCTGCTGGATAATGCCCTAAAATATGTTACGCTTCACCCGAAGGTGGAAATTCAATTAAAAGAGACCCATTCTTCTATCAGAATCGAGGTAAGTGATAATGGGCCGGGCATCGATAAAATCCATCAGAAAATGTTATTTACCCGCTTTTATAGGGTACCTACAGGCAAGCTGCATAACGTAAAAGGCTTTGGACTGGGCCTGAATTATGTCCGGATTATAGCCCGGGCACATGGAGGAGAAGCAAATTGTGTAAGTAAAGTTGGGAAGGGAAGTATTTTTTCCTTAATTTTTCCGAAAATTTCTAAATAACGAACTATGCAACCTAAAGCTAAAATACTTTTAGTCGAAGATGATAATTCCCTGGGATTTGTTGTTAAGGACAACCTGGAGGAAAACGGTTATGAAGTCATATTCAGTTCCGACGGAGAAACGGGCTGGCAGCAGTTTATGCGTCATAATGTGGATATCTGCCTGCTGGATGTCATGTTGCCTAAGAAAGATGGTATGGCTCTTGCAGCACAAATCAGGAAAAAAAATGACAAAATACCTATTCTTTTCCTTACTGCTAAATCTATGGATGAAGACCGTATTGCCGGTTTTAAGTCCGGGGGCGATGATTACATAACAAAACCTTTCAATATGGAAGAATTGTTACTCCGTATTGAAGTATTTTTAAAGCATACGCGCAAGAAAAACACGGACACTGCTGAAAGTTTTGATTTGGGCAACCTGGTATTCGATTACAAGAATCTTCTATTGATTGATGGCACCTATACCCAGCAATTGACCCAAAAAGAAGCAGATTTATTACATTATTTATGTAGTCATAGCAATACAGTAGTCAAAAGAGAAGATATATTATTGAATGTCTGGGGCAAGGAAGATTACTTCCTGGGACGCAGTATGGACGTTTTTATGACCAAAATCCGTAAGTATTTAAGAAATGCAACCGGGGTGGATCTACAAACCGTACATGGAGTAGGTTTCAAGTTAAATATACAGAAGTAATATTTATTATTTAGTTTTGCAGTGTATTTCAACTTTACCATATCGTTTATGAATAAAAAGATATTAATATTCCTGCTTTCCTTTATCGTATTATTTGGGGCATGTAATAGTCAAAAAAGACTGGCTAAACAAAAACAAGCCTATATGGAGGACATTTATACTACTTTAAAAAAAGTGGTGAATGAAGCCGAGGTAACCATTTTGAATGATACTGTAAAAGTACTTTTCCCGGAACACCTGTTATTCAGTATTAACTCAACAGAGCTTAATCCTCCGACGTACCCTTTGATGGAGCGTTTTGCCGGGGCATTGAATAAATATAGTAGAACCAGCATTCTGATTAACGGATACACGGATAACACAGGCTCTAAAGAATATAATGCCAAGATATCCAAAGAAAGAGCCCTGGCCACCCGTAAATTATTACAAGAAAACCAGGTAGATTCCTTGAGAATGCATACCTGGGGACTGGGTGTCGACAATCCCATTGCTCCCAACAGCACAGAAGAAGGAAGGAGAAAAAACAGGAGAGTAGAATTTATTATTCTCTATTCCTATGAGAAACCGCAATAAGATCTATTGATTTTCCCGGTTTTCATTAGTTTATATTTAACCAACAACTAATCGAAGCCTATATAGGGCTAATCAATAAGCCATATGGCCATTAACGGGCTACTATTTAACACAGCACTTGCTTACCGTTCCATTCGCACGAATAAACTACGTACGGGTATTACGGTAGGCATTATTGCTTTGGGAATAACCGCACTTATTGGTATTCTTACGTCGATAGAAGCGCTTAAAGCCAGCATTTACGCCAATTTTAGCGGCATGGGGTCTAATACATTCCAGATCACCAATGAAACCCTGAAGAGAAATAACAGGGGAAGAGGGGTTAATAGCTCATCAGCCAGGCAAAAAAACATTAGTTACCGGGATGCGCTGGCATTTAAAGACCGATACACATTCCCCTCTAAAGTCAGCATTTCGATGATGGGGAGTGGAAGCGCTACCGTAAAATATGGTATGGAGCAAACCAATCCCAACATCAGGGTAATGGGGATAGATGATCATTACCTGGATATATCGGGTACCCGTTTGATTTTGGGCAGAAATTGCTCCGCAAAAGAAGTAGCCGAGGGCAACTATGTTTGTATATTAGGTTACGGCATTGCCCGAAAATTATTTAAAGGCAAACTACAAAATGCATTAAACGCAACCATAACCGTTGGTTTTATAAGATATAAAGTGATAGGGGTAGCAGAAAGCAAAGGCAGTAGCATGATTTCCAATGTGGATAATCAGGTTTTCGTTCCTTTACAGAATGCCAGGGCAGTATATGGCGGAGAAGAATCTTTTGTCATCAGTGTAAAAGTGTTGCATGTTTCTTCAATAGCTATAGCAGGGGAGGAAGCAGAAGGACTTTTTCGAATGATTCGAAATATCCCTCTGAATGCGGCTGCTAACTTCAGTATCAACAAAAGCGATAACCTCGCAGCTATGGTCATAGAGAATGTCGCGTACGTGTCCGGAGCAGCGCTATTCATAGGGTTTATTACCTTGTTAGGTGCTGCCATCGGATTGATGAACATTATGCTAGTATCAGTAGCGGAAAGAACACGGGAAATAGGGATCAATAAAGCGCTGGGCGCTAAAAGTAGTGTCATTAAAAACCAGTTCCTTACGGAATCCTTATTGATTAGTATAGCAGGAGGCCTGATCGGAGTACTTTCAGGGATCATTATCGGCAATATAGTTTCTATATTATTAAAAAGTGGATTTATCATTCCCTGGTTATGGATTGGATTAGGATTATTGCTTTGTACTATAGTAGGCTTAGTATCTGGCTTCTACCCCGCGGCAAAAGCCG
>CAZFKK010000259.1:0-4578 GCA_964519735.1 uncultured Taibaiella sp. | reverse complement strand
GGAAATGTTGATCTACTCCATCGATAAGTTCTCCGTGCGCACGGAAATGTTGTTCTACTCCGTCGAAATGGCGCTTTTGTGCAGGAAAGGATGATTCTTCGCCGTTTAAAAGGTGAAAAGGACAAAAATCTTTGCATTATCCTATAAGGGTGTGTTTAATTTCATATATTTGAATATGATTTGCTTAATAGATAGACCTGCTTTTCAATAAATAACAAGGTAACGGTTATACAGAAGTGGTCCGTTGGGTATTTTATGAACTAAAACATTGAAATTTTATTATTTATGAGTAGAAAAATAATGGCCCTTAGTGGGTTCCGGGATATACGGGATGTATCCCTGTTGGCCAAGGCTAATGTGGTATTGGAGGCGATGGAAAATAACGACCATTTCATAGACTGCCAGGATGCGGTGGCGCAGCTAGGTTTTTGTTTTGATGAATTTATGGCATTAATGGCGCTGGGCAGGAGCAAAAGAGGGGTAGAGGAGACCGCATTAAAGAATGATAAACGATTGTTGTTGGAAAAAGCGCTAAAAGCAGTTGCCTTCCAGGTGAACGCTATTGCTGATGGGGATCTCGTTAAATTGTTCAGTTCCGGTTTTGAACTGTCGGGAAAGCAGGGAAAAAGCACTATTCCTGAAGAAGTAAGCGACATCAGGCTGAGTGACGGCAAGCAAAGCGGGGAGATAAGGCTGGACTTTTTTAAGCAGGCCAACCGCCTTATTTATGAATACCGTTATGCCCAGGAAAAGGACGATAAAGGCAATCATTGTTGGAGTGAACTTATGCTGACAGGGTCAACCGTAAGAAATAAGATTCCAGCTACACCTTTTAAGCCCTGCTATGTGCAGGTGCGTGCTGTAAATGCCATAGGCAAGTCCGGCTGGAGTGAGCCTGTATCCTTTATAGGAAGGTAGCTTGTGTCTGTAGGCGGTTAATACCTTAACGATTGGTTTATTGATATAAGTAATGATTATATATGTATAAATTGGCCTCTTTATTAGTTTCATGTATAAATGAAATTAAGTACAATGCTCAATAAAGTTTCTGTTATACCGTATACTATGTTTAGAATCAAAGGCGTTTTCAGGTTGCGTACTTGGTATTTTAATTATTAATCCCCCCATCTCTTACCATTCATTAATCTATTTTCCAGACAATTAAGAAAATTTTCATAATTTTAAATTTTAGCTGGGTAAAAGTTTTATGAAATCTTGCACCGACTTTAGTCGGATTATGGCCCTTTGTACATTTTTTGTATCGTATTTTCTCCGGCTACTGTGTATAGGAATTAAATTTTACTGCAATTAAAATCAGTATTTTATGATAGTGCCTAACATGAGTGAAGCCGAGATAAAAAAAGCTGTTCAGGCGGATATGCCGGAGCTGCTTGCACTAGCTGCTGCCCAAAATAAAAAATACAGAAGGGTGGTAATTAAGACAAAAACATTTCCACTCTACCTACCGCCGATACCCAAAAAGACCAAGGCTCACAATAATTGGTACCTTCTGATAAAAGCCAATGGCAAATGTGACAAAGATGCCTGCAAGGTTACCTTTGTATGTATTATCGGTGATGATAAAGGATTGTGGGCATTAATACCTTCCTACGGAAATTTTGAAACTCAGATTGTCCTTCATCCCCCTCATTTTTTCAGGCGTTTCAGGGAGCGGAACAATATCCCGCTTTCAGGTATTCCCCTGATCTTAAGATTTACCCAGATAAATCATGAATATATCTATGAAGTAAGTGACCGCATTCATAAGGATGGGAAACATTCTTATGTAGAAGTCTTTGGCAGTTGTAAGGAAGGCATTGCTTTAGGGTATTATACACAGGGTTGGAATATCCTGTTTAAGACATTTATCACCGATAACATGATCAAAGGACAGCAAATTGACCAGTTTACCCATATTAGCTCTTTCAGAAAAGAAATCTATGGAACCTAATAAAATACGGAGTTCGTTAAAAATGAGGACGACTCCGGTAGAAGTCATTGAGAGCAGCCAGCAAACGTGCGTTCCTGTGAGTTGAACCGATCCGATCTATGTGCCCAAAGTAGGAGTGTAGCCAGGCAGCTAAGTAATTGTTATTTAGTCAACTGAAAAAACAATCTATATGTTATTCCTACCGCCTGCACATTTGAGGGATCAGTGTACCGTAACTCCAATAGAGGAAAAGTATCATCATCTATTAATGCCTCATTCAAAAGGCCACCAGACTACGGGTAGCTTTGGGGCTATTGTCACCCAGGTTGCCGAAGGTGTTGGCTATTCGGTATGGGACCATTATTTTGACATTAAGGAGTGCACGAAACTTTATGCCTATACCGATGTACCTATTTTGTCGATAAACTACTCGCTGGAAGGAACTCCCGTGGCTAATCTTCTGAAAATCGGATTGATACCCTTAACTGAAGGCACTTATCAATTAGTCTATGTGCCCAATATTGAACAGGAGGTCTGGTTGCGTCCGCGCAAGTATCGTTGTGTGCATGTTGTTTATGACCTTAATGATTTTAAAAAGATGGAAGATAGGCATGTAGGCCTAAAAAAGATGGCCAGCTTTGCTTTTGAGCAAAGCCAGGAGATATTGCTTCATGAGTCGGGTAAGATGACCGGAAAAATAAAGGCCATACTCAAAGAAATAACCGAGCCCAAAACAGATCAGGGTGAGACCGACCTCAACCGGCATAGACGTTGTCTGGAACTACTTTTGATCTATATGCGAAAACATCATGGTGTTGATTTTGATCAACCCCTTGCAGATAGGAGTGACGAGGAGAAGTTGGTTGAAATCGGAAAATTCATTGAATTAAACTACGCCCTTCCGCTAAATATTGACATACTTGCCCGCATGATGGGTAAGTGCAATAGCGAGTTCCACCGCCTGTTTAAAGAACATTTCGGTAAAACTCCCTACATTTTTTTGCTATCCAAAAGGCTTAACGTGTCGAGAGAATTAATCTTGACTACGGACGATCTTATTGGTACTATTGCCCTTCTGGTAGGCTTTAATGATCTAACCTACTTTAGCAAAAAGTTTAAAGAATTTCATGGTGAATTACCAAGCGCTATCGTGAGGGGGCAACATCATCCAAGCAGCTCATGATTTCGCTTAAGAGGATTATACTACTCAAAAAATATAGGATTATACTAACAGATAGGTAATTTGTGGGGGTACATTTGTTTCCATAATGAACCAGCATATAAATAAACGAAAAGGCAATAAGCCAAAAGTATCCGAAAGGAACTTGCGCTATCGGTTGTCCCGCTGCCGGCATCCACCTCCGACCAAGCCGGCCTTTGCTCAAACATAAAGCACAGGGATCAACAGCAAACAGCCCCACATGTTGGAACCATGCAGGGCCGTGCAAAAATGCTGTGCTCCAGGGCACCCGTACTGGCCGGGCGGACAGGATCAACAAAACATTTTTTAACTCTATAATACGAAGATATGAAAAAGACTCTTTTTCTCCTCGTTTTTCTGGGCATGGCCCTGATTTTTTCGGCACAGGCTGCCGTAGTGACCCTTAGCGGCACATTGAGCACCCGTACTTTAACCACTGCCGACCAATATACATTGAGTGGTTGTGTAATCGTACCTAACGGTGTAGTCTTAACCATTGACTCCGGCGTAGAAATCTGCTGTGAAGCAGGTTCATCCCTGGTGGTGGAACGTGGTGGTCAACTGTATAGTAATGGCACAAACCTTAACCCCGTAGTGTTTACCTCCAACCAGGCCGTAAACAACCGTACGGCTGGCCACTGGATAGGCGTCGCTATACAAGGTACTGCCAATAACAATATAGACAACAGTAACTCCTGGAACCTGCCGGTTACCCGTTGCAGTACCGCCTATAATGGTGGCGGTAATACGAACACAGACAACAGTGGTAGCCTTACCTATACCCGTATTGAATATGCCGGCCAGGCCGCTGCAGGTAATGACTATACCGATGCTTTGGTACTGAATAGTGTGGGTAGTGGGACTACGATTGACCATATCCAGATTACGGAAAGTGGTGGCAATGGCCTTACGCTGCTGGGAGGTACTGTAAATATGACGGATGTGTATTTGCAGGACAATTACGGTAACGATATGTACATTGAATTTGGTTACACTGGAAGCATAACCCGCTTGCTAGCCAACAGAAGAGATGCCGCGGCACATTTAGCTACAGAGTCGAACGGTATGGTGGTCTATAATAATCAACAAAATCCATTGTATATACCATTGACCAATCCTACTGTAGATCAGTTCACGCTGTTAGGGCCAGAACATTGCAACCCTAGTATCTCTTCTGATTTTAAGAATGGTATGTTAGTGAACTTTAATGGAGGGGGTACTTTCACTAATGGCGTGATCACAGGTTATAAGGAATATGGCCTGTTCATTGAAGATGTCAACAGTGCACAAAGGACTGCTGCCAATACCTTTAATATATCTTATTCTTCCTTTACGAATAATGGCTCTGACTATGATCAAGGTGTTTTTACCTGGGGCAGTAATGGTTGTGGTACGAGCATGATGGAATGGATAACCGGCTCAGGTATAACGAGCTGTCGGGAACTGG
>CAZFKK010000258.1:0-4579 GCA_964519735.1 uncultured Taibaiella sp. | reverse complement strand
TGCCGGCGGGAACGGTTGTGACAGTACGGTAACGCTCACTTTATGGGTTAAGGATACCTTTATTGTAGATGATGCGGCCGCTATCTGTGCGGACGAGCTGCCTTATGTTTTCGGCACTCAAAACCTCAACGCCACCGGCGTCTATACGGAACGGTTCCAGGCGCAAAACGGCTGCGACAGTACCGTAACGCTCCGTTTACAGGTTAAGGATACTTTTATTGTAAACGATGCCCTGGTCGTCTGTTCCAGTGATCTGCCTTATGTTTTCGGCAGCCGGAACCTTAATGCCGCGGGTATCTATACGGAGCGGTTCGGGTCTTCAGCAGGTTGTGACAGTACCGTAACGCTGACCTTACAAGTCAATGATGCCTTTTCCGTAACTGAGGAAATAGCTATTTGCGCGAATCAATTGCCCTACATTTTCGGAACGCTCAATATAACCACTCCGGGCACTTATACCCAGATGTTTACCAGCCGTAACGGTTGCGACAGCACCGTGACGCTGACCCTGCAGGTGAACGATACCTTTGTTACAAACGGCGGGATAACCGTTTGCGCCGGTGATTTGCCCTATGCTTTCGGCGCCCAAAGCCTTACCCTGCCGGGTACCTATACGGAAGTGTTCGCTACGCAAAAGGGTTG
This sequence comes from uncultured Taibaiella sp., assembly GCA_964519735.1. Taxonomy (GTDB): domain Bacteria; phylum Bacteroidota; class Bacteroidia; order Chitinophagales; family Chitinophagaceae; genus Taibaiella. Next base: position 3,937 of record CAZFKK010000258.1, on the reverse strand, counting down.
CGACAGCACCGTTACCCTTACCTTACAAGTCAGGGATACCTTTATGGTAAACGATGCCGCTACCATTTGCGCCGACCAGGCACCCTATACCTTCGGTACACAAAATCTCCGTGCCACAGGTACCTATACCGAAGTGTTTTCTGCCCGGAACGGCTGTGACAGTACCGTAACACTGGCCCTGCAAGTCAATGATACCTTTATAGTCAAAGCGAACCTGGCTATCTGTACGGAAGACTTTCCTTATGCTTTTGGCAACCAGGTATTGACGTCCGTTGGTGTATATACCCAGACTTTTTCTACGGTTAATGGCTGCGATAGTACCGTTACCCTTCATTTATCCATGCGACAGCCACGTATCCATTATGTGCGTAGCATCGCCTCAGGCCTAGCTGACGGAAGCAGTTGGGCTAATGCCGGCAACGATCTGCAGTACGCCATCAACAATGCCTGCGCCGGGGACAGTATATTCGTGGCCTCAGGTACCTATCTGCCCGTCCGGCCTGTATATGACCTGAACAGCATCGTTCCTTTGAGTCCTGATAACGCTTTTGTACTTAAAAAAGAGGTACCCGTTTTCGGAGGTTTTGAAGGTAAGGAAAACACCCTTTCCGACAGAACCCTTTCTGCCCCGGCCTCTGTGCTCAGCGGTGACCTGGACCAAAGCGGAACAATGAATGCGTACGATGCTTTCCATGTGGTTGTGGCCGCTGATGCTGCAGGTAATACTGTTATAGACGGCTTCCGTATATCGGGGGGCCATGCCCGGGGTAATTCCGAACAATACTATAAAGGCACCGCGCTAAACTCCGGTAACGGGGGCGGTATTTATATACATGGAGCCTCTGTCGCCGCTTCGAATATAACCCTGTCCGGTAATGCTGCCTATGGCAATGACCATGCGGGTAACGGTGCTGCAGCCTACCTGTCCGGGAACGGCGTATTGCATCTCAGCAATGCCTTGCTGACCGGTAATAAAGCTGCAGGTTATGGCGGTGCCGTATATCATGCGGAACATACCTCTTCAGCGCTGCTGCAGGTTACGCTGGCAGGCAATGATGCCCGGCAAGGCGGTGCTTTGTATGCCGGCTACGGCTCAGATATAACTATGAATAACAGCATCCTCTATGGTAACAGCGATGCGTTCACCGGTAGCGGCAGCCTGACCGCTGCGTACAGTACGATACAGGAGCTTTATCCCGGTCAGGGTAACCTCCGGGATAACCCGCTCTTTGTCGATGCGCTACCACCGGCTATGGCGCCTACTACAGAAGGCAACTATAACCTGCAGCAATGCAGCCCTGCTATCAGCAGCGGTAACAGCAGCCTGTTACATCCGTTCCTCACGATGGATATAGCAGGGAACGAACGTATTCAGGGAAGGGAGGTCGATAGGGGCGCCTATGAAAATGCCGGATTTGCATTGAGCCATATTGCCGGAGACTCTCTCTCTGCAAATGCATCCTGCATCGATGATGAGGGTTGGGTGCACCTTTATCATGATACGGAAGAAAAAATAATACTTTCCTTACATTTCCAGGGACAAAGCTCCGGAGACCTGACAGCAACGACCTGGCTTAATAAACTGTACGGTAGCCACACGATCACTCCCCTGTTTCAGCCATTCGGGCAAAACATTAATTTATACCCGGCCAACAGGAGCTGGATCGTTAACAGTGATTTCCAGCCGGCACAACCCGTTAAAATAAGATTCTATTTCTCGGCAACCGACCTGGAAGAGCTTAAGGCAAGTTATCCCTTCACCAGTAAAGAAGCGCTTTTGGTTTATAAAGTAGCGGGTAATAATGCCTGGGCAGAAACCGCACAAGGCTATACGGCCTACACACACGGTGACAGCGGAACGCAGCAACATTATATCTTCGGTACTTACCAGGGCCTGGAGTATGTAGAGTTTGAAGTCAATTCATTCAGTTCCGGTTCGATAGCTCTGCCCTCTTCATTGCCTCTTGGTATGCTGTTGTTAAGTTTTGACGGTTTATGGAAAAACGATAAGGTCTATTTAGCATGGCGTACAGCTAAGGAAGAACAGATGGACTATTTCCAGGTGGAGCGTAGTGAAGATGCCCGGACATGGGAGCCATTACAGCAGCAGCAAGCATTCAACAGGCCGGCAAACGCTTATGCACTGTGGGACGGTAACCCGGGCAGTGTTAATTATTACAGGCTGCTCATGGTAGATAAGGACGGGCAGCGCAATTATAGTAAAGTGATCCAACTGAACAGGCCGGCAGGGCAAAAGGGATCTGTATCCATTTATCCTAACCCCAACCAGGGTACTTTTGTTGTCGTGCTGAAAGATATCAATAGCGGACAGGCGGAATTACAGATCTTCGACGTGCTGGGCAGAAAGGTCCATAGCCAGCAAGTCTTCACAGGAAGTACACCCGTCAGTTTACCCGGTATCATCAGCAAAGGCATCTATACGATCCGGGTAACGACGCCTGATCTCGAGTATAATCAGAAAGTGGTCATCGATAGAAATTGAATAAACAGGTAGCATGGAGATTAGGGTAAGAAAGCCGCCGGCACTCTTTGAAATTAAAACATTTTGTATCTTTATTCAATGAACGATGCTTATATCATTAGAAATTTAGACCAAAGCGAAATGCCGCAAATTATAGACAGGGCTGCTGCCGAAGGTTGGAATCCCGGCCTGTCGGATGCAGCAGCTTTTTTCGAAGCGGACAGGAATGGTTTTTTTGTCGGCGAACTTAACGGGCTGCCTGTTTCCTTTATCTCTGCTGTAAATTATAACCAACAATACGGCTTTGTCGGATTATATATTGTACAACCGGCTTACCGGGGAAAAGGTTATGGCATACAAATATGGAACCATGCCCTGAATTATTTAGGCGCTGTGGTTTGTGGTTTGGACGGTGTACCCGCGCAAGTGGAAAATTATAAAAGATCAGGATTTGAATATGCATTCAGGCAAATGAGATTAGCCACTAAAGCCATTCATGATCCCGGCTTAGGGAATATCCATATCCTCCAACCGGATGATCTTGAGCAGATCGTTGCTTATGATACCCGGATATTTGGTACCTCACGTAGTGCATTCATCCGGTCCTGGCTTAATATGGAAAATGCTGCGGTAGTATATGCAGCCAATGGAGGCGTTATAGAAGGCTACGCAGTGATACGAAAATGCGGAGAAGGATATAAAATAGGGCCGCTATTTGCCGATAATGAGAAAGTAGCCGAACAGCTCTTTCTTGCCTGCCATGAAAAAGCCAGCCCTGGAGCAACAGTGTATATCGATATGCCGGAATCCAATAAGTCCACCGCCTTATTTGCCCAAAAATACAATATGCAGTTGGTTTTCGAAACCGCCCGTATGTATAAAAATGGTACCCCGTTATTTCCTTTAGCCAACGTTTTCGGCGTGACCAGTTTTGAGTTGGGTTAAAGAAGAGGGCTACTATTTGTATTCATGTACCTGCAAAGTTTACGTTGAACTAAATATAGACCTTATATACAAAAAGCTGCAATGAGATCCATTGCAGCTTTTTGTATCGGGTAATATTCAAGGAATCATAGTACTCAGCTAAAGAATAGCTTATTTTTCATTGATTTCATCTCTGACCTCGTTGTATATAGCACGTGCTTTTTTGGTGGGGAGGTATATCTGGAATCCTAATTCAATATTCAGATTATGTGCCGTAACCGAATTACCGAATCCCGCGATCATATTGTATTTAGCCAACGCCTCCAGGCCGATATTGGGGGTAATAAAGTATGCCAGTCCCGGCCCTACTCCAAATCCTATACCATTGGTAGAAGAATTAGGTTTGCCGGAAACAATGGTATTTCTGCCATTAATCCCGAAATTGGCTTCTGCAAAAAAACGGGTATGTTTTAACAATTCCATCTCGGCATTACTTACATAATAACGCCCGAAAGCATTAATTCCGTAATT
>CAZFKK010000257.1:0-4620 GCA_964519735.1 uncultured Taibaiella sp. | reverse complement strand
TGGGTACTTACGGCGCTGACAGGGAAAGGCCGCCTGCAAAGATTGATTACAGAAGAACCGCTATCTGCTGCACAATGCCGCCAACTTGAAGATTATACGGAAGCCTTATTGGCACATAAGCCGGTACAATATGTCTTGGGAACCACTTTTTTTTACGGGCTTCCTATAAGTGTTAATGAACATGTGCTTATTCCCCGTCCGGAAACTGAAGAATTGGTGGACTGGTTATTGTCTGTAATGCCGGAATCTTCCGGGGCCGGGATGCGTCTATTAGATATTGGTACAGGTAGCGGTTGTATTGCATTGGTTTTGAAGCATAAATTGCCATATACAGAGGTTTATGCGACAGATAGTTCTTTAGTGGCGCTGGAGGTAGCGGGAAACAATGCAGCACAATTAGGGCTGACCGTTGATTTTAGCCATGCGGATATCCTGGATCCCCAGGCAGATTCTGCGCTTAGGTTTGATATCATCATCAGTAACCCTCCCTATATCACCCGGGCGGAAGCCGAAGCAATGCTACCGCATGTTCTTGATTTTGAACCACATCAGGCATTGTTTGTTACCAATGATGATCCATTACAGTTTTATAAGGCCATAGAAGGATTTGCCCGCCGGCACCTGGTGGCCAACGGTAGTGTTTTCCTGGAACTCAACAGTGACTACGCCCTTCAGACAGAAGATTATTTTAAGCAGAGCGGCTGGCAGACTTTGTTGCGAAAGGATATGCAGGGTAACCTCAGGATGCTGCGGGCTACATTTGCAGAATCCGTTTAAAAATTTGGCATTTGCTCATGGGTTTATTACATTTGCCCTCCTTGAAAAATAGATCCCTTTATGTCAGAACAAGTAGATATTGTTATTCAGAATACCGACGACCAGATGCAAAAAGTGATCAGCCATCTGGAAACCGAGTTGATTAAAATCAGGGCAGGTAAAGCCAATCCGCAAATGCTGGAAGGCATTATGGTAGATTATTATGGTTCTGTTACCCCCATTAACCAGGTAGCTAACGTATCTGTCACAGATGCCCGTACTATTACTTTGCAGCCCTGGGAGAAGGCGATGATCGCTCCTATTGAAAAAGCGCTGATGCAGGCTAATCTGGGTGTTACGCCTCAGAATGATGGGATCGTGATCCGGCTGTTCATGCCTCCGTTGACGGAAGAGCGCCGTAAGGAACTGGTTAAGAAAGTAAATGCAGAAGGAGAACATGGGAAGGTTTCCATAAGAAGCGTACGCAGGGATATGATCGAAAGTATTAAAAAACTTCAGAAAGAAGGTTTAAGCGAAGATATTGCCAAAGGATCCGAAGGCCGTGTTCAGGGTATTACGGATAAATATATCGCGCTGATTGATCAGCACTGCAAGGATAAAGAAAAAGAAATTATGACCATATAATAACGGGTAGGATTGATTCAATAAACCTTGATAAATGAATAAAGCAACCTTATGATGATTAAGGTTGCTTTATTTTTTGCAACACTTCCTAACTTTGCCTGTCATGCGCACGCTCAAAAAAACTCTTAAAATCATAGCCTGGGTTTTAGCCTCACTTTTTCTTTTATTGGGTATCTTTTGCCTTTATGTCTGGGCTAAATCCGATATAGAGCCTCCTGAAATAGGAGACATAAATATAAAGATAGCGCCAAGAATAGCTTTAGATAAGGATAGTTATATGCTGGGTGACAATTGGATACGTAAAAATGAATACGGACTTTATGAGATGTTTACCATAGGCCCTCCGTATGAAAGGGGGCTGATCAACGGCAAACTCTCCAGGGAGTTGATCGTGGCACAGGAGGAAGCTTTTACGCAGCAAATCAGGAAGATGATTCCTTCTCCCGGTTATCTGAAATTCCTTAAATATATGATTGGGTTTATGAACCGCGATCTGCCGGAACATGTTTTACGGGAATACCAGCAGGAAATTTACGGTGTTTCCCGTTCTGCCTCCGATAGTTTTCAATGGATCGGCAGCAATTATTTTCGCCAGTTGAATTATCATGGGGCTCATGATATCGGACATGCCTTACAAAACCTGATGTTAGTGGGTTGCACCTCCTTCGGAGCCTGGGATACAAAAACGGAAAACGGAGCGATGCTGCTGGGGCGTAACTTTGATTTCTGGATGGGTGATGATTTTGCAAAGAATAAGATTGTTTCCTTTGTTACGCCCAGCCAGGGTCATCCATTTGCCTTCATTACCTGGGGAGGCTTTATTGGCGTGGTTTCAGGTATGAATACCAAGGGGCTTACGGTGACTATCAATGCCGCCCGGTCTTCTATTCCAACCGGAGCCGCTACTCCTGTGTCGCTGGTAGCCAGGGAAATATTGCAGTATGCCGGTAATATACAGGAAGCTGTAGCCATAGCGCATCGACGTAAGATGTTTGTCAGCGAAAGTTTCCTGATCGGCTCTGCAGCAGATCATAAGTCTGTTATTGTAGAAAAAACACCGGATACGCTTTCTATATATGATCCGGCCTCAGATCAGATTATCTGTACCAATCATTACCAGAGCGAGGGGCTTAAGGACCAGCAACTGAACAGAGAGCAGATGAAAGAAAGCGCTTCTGTTTACCGGTATCGCCGTACCCGGGAATTGTTACAACAAGCTTACCCTTTAACACCTCAAAAAGTGGCAGCTATCCTCCGGGATACTAAAGGTATCGGGGATAAAGCTATAGGTATAGGTAATGAAAAGTCTATAAATCAGATGATTGCACATCATTCTATTATTTTTATGCCTGATAGTTTACGCATGTGGGTCAGTACATCACCCTGGCAACTGGGGAGTTATATATGCTATGATTTACGTAAAGTATTTGCTATGAAAGGACTGAAGCCGAGGGAAGTGGTAGCAGAAAATGCCTTTAATATTGCCCCGGATTCTTTTTTGTATACCGATACTTTCCGGAAGTTTATGGCCTTCCGGCATACAAAAATGGAATGGTTGGACCATTTACCTATTGATGTACAGCAATTTATCGGTAATAATTCTGACTATTATGATGCTTACCGTTTTACAGGGGACTACTGGAAGGCCAAAAAGGATTATCGTAAAGCTTCTGTATATTATAAAATTGCCCTGACTAAGGAAATTGCTACTTATCCCGAACGAAAGGCTATTTTGGATAAGCTGGTACAATGTGAACGAGCATTACGCTGACCGGGTGTGTTGAAACCTGGTTTATGCTATGGTCACCAATCTTCATTTAATTTTTTGTCCAGTAAGGATTGGGAAATAGGGACAGGATTTAAGGCCGCATATTCGACTTTATTGATAAAGCTGTTTATGGAAGCATTGAAAAAATAACCGATATTCTCTATTGCTTTAGGTGAAGAGGGACAATTCATTAATTCCCTGTAAGTTCCATTCATTGGACAAGAGGACCTCCCAATCCCATAGATCTCTTTGAACATAGGTGGGGCACCTATATTCTTATGGGTATAGACTATATTATAAAAGACGATTCTTACTTTTGAATCTTTAAACATGATGAGTATATCAGCATGGAGCGATAAAAATTGAATGGGGCTATCAGAACCCACCTGGTAACAGAAAATTCCATCTGCTATCAATGTTTGCTCAGCTCCTGTCGCCCTGAAGCCCGGTCCTTTGAAGTCATTTTTATCAAACACCTTTGCTCTGCCCAGCGCCCACTCCTTTTTCTTTTTCTTAATACGGTCATTAGTGAAGAAAAGATCTTTTGGATTGGATTTTAAATAATATAATACAATCTTATATAAGGAATCTTTCGGAACACCAGGAATGCTGATTATCTTTTCGATAAGAAACGTATCTTTTGTAAGCTCATTAGCTTGAGCATAGGCCGAATAGCCGATGCAACAAGTCAGGCTAATTAAAAAAACGATAGTTTTCATCAAATTTGGTTTATTCCCGGTTTAATTTTCATACTATCAATATAGATTTGCGCCAGCTCCTTGTACTTTTGCTTGAGCTCCTGGTTTTCCTGTATTAGGTCCTGAAGTTCTTTTTTAAGGGTATTAACGGTTTTTTGCTGGTCGATACAGAACTTTCTAAGGGCTATTAATGAGATATTGGGGATATCCCTATCTATATCAAATTTTGGTTTTTCTACCTCTTTATTGAGTTGGAATATCTCTTGTTTTTGATAGATGAAATAATTAGGGTTCACATTAAATGTAAACTCCAATTTACCAATTAATTGAGGAGATAAGGTTGTTATTGCCTCCAGCAATGCATTAATCGTATTATGGGGAACTCCCAGTTTATCAGCGAGATCCGACGCATCCGTTATTAAGTTCTTACTGAGCAATTCATGATAAACCTTCTGAAATCTTTCAATTTTTTTATTCTTGGGCATTGTTCAACAGGTTAACAATTAATAATAATTAAGCTGATTTTAGATTTTCAATTTCAAAGATTGCCATATTCTATTGCTTATTATACCCATCTTTATCCTCCTGTATGCTTACCGGAGGCATAATCTCATAATATTTAATTGCCTATCTTTAAGTATAGCATCTTTCTACCAGGTGAAATAATTCCTTAAATTACTTATGTTTATCAAAAAAACAAAAAATTTCGTATGCTCACTTCTTCTATCATTAGGATCGTTATATAATGCAATA
>CAZFKK010000256.1:0-4639 GCA_964519735.1 uncultured Taibaiella sp. | reverse complement strand
CTTCATAGACCTTCCGTCCGAGCAGATTATAAATGCTTACCTGGTGCAGCTTCAGGTGGTACTCATTTTTGATGTACAATTGTGTATGTGCCGGGTTCGGGTACAAGTCTAACGTTGCGGCACCCAACTTATGCTCATCAATGCCCACCACATCCTTAACCTGATGTTCCTTATTCAAGGCTACCGTATCGCCACAATCATTGATCAATAAAAGCGTCACGGTATAGTTGCCATTGGATGTATAGCTATGCTTCACCGAATGACCAACACCAATCTGACCATCGCCATAGTGCCAGATGGCCCTGGACACATGCTGCGCATTGTCAATGCTAAAAGTATAGCCGCCCATTCCATCACCTTGAATATTTATTGTTCCGGATGGTGGAGGTATCATCTCCACTTTTATGGTATCATAATACGAACAACCATAAACATCGGTTAACATGATCGAAAACTCGCCTGCCCGGTTCACCGTTCGGGTACGGGTAAGCGCGCCATTGTCCCAGAAATACTCCGCACCGCCACTTCCTGCATCCAGCGTTAATGTTGCCCCTTGACAGATACCCGTATCATTACCCAGATCTACTGTCAACACCGGGAAGTGTGATAACACAATGGTATCACTGCCGCTACAGTCATCGCTGTCGGTAACGGTCACATAGTATTTTCCTGCCTCCGCAACAGTGATGTACCGGCTCGTCGCTGCATTATTCCACAGGTAATTAGTCCCAGCATTACCTGCATCCAGTGTTACAGAACTACCGCTGCAAATGGAGGTGTCTCTGCCCAGCGAAACAGGAACATCCATTCTGCTGAGTTGGGCCACAACAGAGGTATCCACGCAACCATTTGCTCCTGTAACAATAACACGATATGCACCATCCTGTGACGCCTTGAAAATACTATCCTTCGCTCCGGAGATTAAAGCATGGTTATGCAACCAGGCATAGGCTACCCCGCCCGTAGTGGTTAATTCCCTGTATTCCTGACATAGCCGTTGCGCCCCGTTCGGACTTATAGATGCAGGGGGCAGCGCTTTAACGGTAGCCACCACCGCAGTCCGGTTGCTTTCACATAACATATCGAAGCCCAAAACCATTTTGGGACGAACTCTAGAAAGGGGTGGAAAGCCATTATAATTGGCATCTGTTGCTTCACAAATGGATACGTCTTGACCCATGCCGCTATAGACGGAAAGCGCTGTAAATAAGGTGGAGTCATATTTTACGACTGCATAACCGCTTCCGTCAATACGCCCGCCAGTTCCGCTCGGGTGACAAACCTGAACGGCAATATTAGCACTCCCATCCCAATAGAAGGGCTGCGTAAAATGATAAGTATTTAGACCCATCTGGGGCGTTACGGAAGGAACTTCGTATACATAGGTACCTCCGGTAAGAAATTTTTCGGTCAACGCAGTATCGGATGTCGCAATTAATTTGATTTTAAAATTACTGAAAGTCGCTGCAGGATTATCTACAGAAACCACATCAAATGCCAGGGAGGTAATATATCCCGATACAAAACCCAGGGCTTTTAATTCATTTGCCCTGATCAGCATCTGGCGTTTATAGGATTCGGATTCTGTACTGAAAGGGCTGACACCGGCGGACATAAACGAACTAGAGCTAAGATGCTGACCTGTACCCAATGTTCTTGTATCACCACCGACTACCGCATTCGCACCTACATAATAAGTTGTGGTGCTATTAATAGAAGGCGTTTGAAAAACAGACCCGGATCCCAATGGACTTCCGCCGGTTGCCGTAGTATACCATTTCAATTCAAAATCAGCACTAGCTTCAGCGGCCAGCTGCAACGTGCCCGGACCACAACGTTCGGCGGCGGTGACCTTTGTTACCACAGGATTGCTGACAAATATACTATCGGAAGAAGCATAAAAACAATGTACACCATCGCTGTTGCTCACCTTTGCCCGGTAATATTGGGTATTGCTGACCATAGGGGTGGTATATGATGCTGCGGTAGCACCACCTATATCGGCAAATGTCACGTTGTTGGCAGACTGCTGCCATTGGTACTGGTGGCCGGTTTGTTCAATGGCTGGAGATAGGTTAAATACACCATCACCCGACAGACAGGCCAGTCCCTTGATCGCCACTGTCGCAACTGATGCAGGCAGGGTCTGGATGCTCAAGGTATCGGTAGCGCCACAGGCTGTGGTTGTATGATAACCGTAAGCACCATAGGTAGCGGTACCCACAACATTTGATTTAAAATATACTGTAGGAGCAGATGCATTAGGCACATAAGGTACTGTAGCGCCTGGATCTGTAAATAAACCTGTGGCAGGCTGCCAGGATACCTGATCGTAATGAGCGGAAGGGCTCGTGACACTGATCGCGCGGATTTCTTCGTTACATACCGTCTTATCCTCAGTAATCGAAAAGAGAGGACCGGGCGTCACCGATGCGATTACCGGAACTCTAGGACTACCACATTCTACGACACCACTCAAAAGAACATTCGGTCTTAGCCTTGAAGCAATACCAGTCCTACCTGATATACCGGCATTGAATCCATCGGCAGTTGGTGGTGTAATAGCGTACGTGGCCACCGTAAAAACACTATTATTCGTTGTCGTAGAATAAGCAACAAAGGTACCCCCTTTAAAGCCATAGCCTCCATCGTTATGGATGGTTTCTACCACCAGGTTGCTGCTGCCATCCCAGGGATAGGGACTAGAAAATGGAAAAGTAATTGTCCCGGTACTTGTGGGTGTATAGGTCGCATTATATACCGTAGTAGTCCCGGGGATGAAGCTGGATAAAACGGTATCGGCAGTCGCACCCAGCTTGATCGTAAAATCATTCAGCACACCAGCAGGATTGATCGCAGCGACAACAAAGCTTAAGGAAGTAATATTACCGGCAACCAATCCCTGCTCCTGCAATTCGCTGGCCAAAAACAGCATTTGGGTCTTATTACCGCCTGAGGAACCGCTTAAAGGATTGTTCACATGATCCTGACCTGTAATAGTACCATCAACGCCCATACGAACCAGACCCTCCTTAACCGCCATAGCTTCTGCATAAAAAGTGGTTGTATTGGCAATCAATGGGGTCTTAAAGTTGTTGCCCGAACCCAGCGCCTTCCTTCCTGTTGCTGCTGCATACCATTTAATGGTGGAACCACTTTCAGCTGTAGCCAGCAGATCAACCGTTCCGGTACCACATCTCTGTCCTCCGGTGACCATTGGGGCTTCATAGCAAAGCGTACTGAAATAATCTAATGGCACCCAGTAACTCTGGTCATTAGCTTGACAATTAGACCTTACCCAGGCATAATAGATTGTACCTGGCGAAAGGTTGGATAAGGTAACATTGGTCATTCCTGCGCCGGTACTCCCGGATGGAAGGGTGCTATTGTCAGGAACGGTATCGGAGGTACTGAGATAATATTGATAACCTGAAGACGGAAGTGAAGCGGGGGGAAGCCAGTTCAGTACCGCAGAGTTTGGCGTGATCGATGTGGTCAAACCGCCAACAGGCATATCGCAGGTAAGTATAGGCCCACAGATTACTTTTGTTTGCCGACAATCATATGTAGCCGTACAGCTTGTATCTATATGGACATACATACGGACGACACCCGTAAGGGTCGACACCCAGGTCACCTTACCTTTACCAAACTGGGCAGCGGTTTGGCCGCTGTCCGCACTAAGCGTGATTATATCCGTTCCTACATTGCTGGTAAACGTATAGGTCTGACCTGCAGTAACCGAAATCTCATCATAACTGTATCCAGGATAGAAACAACCTGAAAGATTTGTTGGTGTTCGGCCATCGCAAAGTACCGGTGTAATTAAGCCATTTGATGACCAAGAACCGGTAAAGCATTGAGCAAACAAACAGTTATTGCCTACACAGAATGCAAACAAGCAGGACAATAAACAAATAAGGGAACCTTTAGCGTATAAAAATCTATTCATTTTTCTTTTATTTTTGAATTAATGTCAACAACAATAGTATCCAACAAATTTCCACTAAATAAATAACCATTGGTTAGTAGTAACCCGTAATCAATTTATTCCAGATTTATCTCCATTCATCGGACTAACATAGATCTAATTCCTTTAGATAATAGCCTTCCTCAAGAAATCATTACGGGTTACTACTAATCCTTCTTCGGGCATTTACTATTTCTTTGTACCAGGTGCTGATCATTGGTTAATCAATACGCCTCTATGAAAAAAACATTCACTATATTACATATATTACTCTTTCCATGGCTAACCTACAGTCAATATGAAAATGTATGGGTTTTTGGCAGGCACGCAGGAATAGACTTCAATTACAACCCACCTCAACCTTTCGTCTCCAGTATAGAATCCGGCGAAGCGAGCGCTTCTGCTTGTAATGACCAAGGACAACTCCTTTTTTACACGGATGGTTATACGGTATGGAACCGAAATCATATGGCAATGCCCAATGGCCGGGACTTACCCAGAACAGGTCGTGGTAACACTTATAATGCTACCGAAAGTAGTTCACAGGGCGCACTGATTGTTCCCGTTCCTGGTACTACAGAAAAATATTACCTATTCTCGATCGGTTGCTATGAGTGTCCTCCATTTTCAGGAAATTTATATTACAGTATAGTTGACATGGCCTTAAAC
>CAZFKK010000255.1:3588-4640 GCA_964519735.1 uncultured Taibaiella sp. | reverse complement strand
CTGCGTCATACGCTGGAGCAATATCATCCCCGGTTTCGTGAACAATAAAATAGTACCTTAGCCTTTTTAATTGAGCCATGCAGCAAACTTTCAAGACCTCTCCGGCAAAGGAGAACATACTACGTAAAATAAGGGTGGCCTTACAGGAGGAGGCCTTACCGGTTCCTTATCCCGACCTGGAAAAACAATCGGTGCCGGATCTATTTCAACCCCTGTCCGCAGGCAGCCCGGAAGAAACCTTTGCTGCCGAATTTGTACGTGCCGGGGGCAAATTCATCTTTTGCCCGCAGCAGCAGGATCTGCTGGATCAGTTACGTATTTTGGTGGAAAGCAGGGGCTGGACAGAAGTTTTATGTGCCCACAAGCCCCTCTTTTCTTACCTGGTCAATAACAAATTATCTTTTATCAGGGAGTTCAATCCCCTTCATGAACATGCCCAGGCCTGTATTACAGATTGTGAGACAGCGGTAGCCCGTACCGGCAGTTTTGTATTCAGCAGCAAGCAAAATCATGGCCGGGTATCTTCTGTTTATTTCCCGGTACATATTGTCGTCTTACAGCCTCACCAGATCGTAAAGGATATTGAAGATGCTTTAAAACTAATGAAGCAAAAATACAATGAACAATTCCCTTCCATGATCAGCCTGACGACAGGCCCCAGCCGTACTGCGGATATTGAAAAGACACTGGTAACCGGTGTCCATGGCCCTAAGGAGCTGTTTTGTTTTTTATTGGGCGCCTAACGGTCTCAGGTATATTAGAGGATCTTTAATTGAATATTATTAGTAATGCACCCCTCCCTTCTCCAGATCAAAGAGTTTACTTACCCTTTGCCCGATGAACGAATTGCCCGTTACCCTCTTCCCGAAAGAGACGCTTCCCGTTTATTAATTGCTCAAAACGGAAGTCTTACAGAGGATATCTACCGGAATATTGCCGCCCATCTTCCCGAAGGAACATTGGTGGTTTTTAACCAGACCAAAGTGGTACCTGCCCGTTTGCTGTTTCAAAAACCTACGGGAGGGCGTATCGAAGTATTTTGCCTGGAACCC
>CAZFKK010000255.1:0-3578 GCA_964519735.1 uncultured Taibaiella sp. | reverse complement strand
GGGCAGGTCCTGACCCTGGAAGTTCAGCTGACGCAACCGGCGGGCGGGCTGAACGATACCCTTACGGTTACTGCTACCCGGGTGGGGAAAAAAGAAGGTTTGTTTGTGCTGGAACTTTCCTGGGCGGCATCCCATCAGGAAATGAGCTTTGCAGAAGTACTGCAATATGCCGGTCAGGTACCCTTGCCTCCTTACCTGAACAGGGCTGCGGAAGAAGAGGACCAGCAGCGCTACCAGACCATATTTGCGAAGGAAGAAGGCAGCGTTGCCGCGCCCACAGCAGCCCTTCACTTTACCGGACAGGTGCTGCGTTCCTTAGCCGAAAAAAAAGTGCAATCCGCTTTTCTTACGCTGCATGTGGGAGCAGGTACGTTCCAACCGGTGAAAAGCAACACCATGGAAGGACATGAAATGCATGCGGAATGGATAGAAGTGACATCATCCTTACTGGAACAGTTGATCCGTAAAGCAGGTGGGGCATCTCCTTCTTCTTCTATCGTAGCGATCGGGACGACATCGGCCCGTACCCTGGAAAGCCTGTATTGGATCGGTGTCCGGCTCATCGCCGGCGAAGAAGTGGATTTTTCCGGTATTGCCGTGCCGCAATGGTATCCCTATGAGCGGCCTTCCTCCATAACACCGCAGGCAGCCCTGGAAGCGCTAAGCCGGTATATGGCTGCCCAGGGCCTGTCCAGGTTGATTACCCGTACCCGGATCATTATCGCGCCGGGTTATTCTTTTCGCTTGCTCCGGGGCCTGGTCACTAATTTTCATCAGCCGCAATCTACTTTACTCTTATTGGTCGCTGCCCTGGTGGGGCCGTCCTGGAAAGGGCTCTATGATCATGCATTGCGCCACGGTTTTCGCTTTCTAAGTTATGGAGACGGATGCCTGCTGTGGGGTAATGCCCCGGCAGACCCTGTATAGCGCTTGCCAGGATGGCATTTTTTCGCGGTTATCTGCCCCGGGATAGGAGCGTGTTGTCTTATTGCAGGTGATTTACTGACAAGAGCGCCCCATAAGATTGACTTTCAAATCGATCGCCTGTTCTTTTTTCCTAAAAGGTTTGAGGGTGCTTCTCCTTTGTCATAAAAACTGACAATCTTTCATTATTGATTAAAATGGCATATAACTTGCGCTAATCCCTATTAGTAGTTAAAAATTAATAGCAACTATACAATATGAGCAAAATAATAGGAATCGATTTAGGCACTACCAATTCTTGTGTTTCTGTAATGGAGGGAAACGAACCGGTAGTCATCGCCAATGATGAAGGTCGTCGTACCACACCTTCCATTGTCGCATTTTTGAAGAACGGGGAGCGCAAAGTGGGTGATCCGGCCAAGCGTCAGGCCATTACCAACCCGGCCAACACGATTATGTCCATTAAGCGTTATATGGGTCGTCGTTTTGATGAGGTGAGCAACGAAATGACGCATAATGCCTACAAGATCGTAAAAGGAGAAAATAATACCGTAAGGGTAGATATAGAAGGCCGTTTGTACACCGCACAGGAAATTTCGGCTATGGTGCTTCAGAAAATGAAGAAGACAGCAGAAGATTTCCTGGGCCAGGAGGTGAAAGAAGCCGTAATTACCGTTCCTGCTTATTTCAATGACGCACAGCGCCAGGCTACAAAAGAGGCGGGTGAGATCGCCGGTCTGAATGTACGCCGGATCATTAACGAGCCTACCGCGGCAGCTCTGGCCTATGGCCTGGATAAGCAACACAAAGACAGTAAAGTAGCCGTATTCGATTTAGGAGGTGGTACCTTTGATGTATCCATACTGGAATTGGGTGATGGCGTATTTGAAGTGAAATCCACCAACGGGGATACCCACCTTGGCGGAGATGACTTTGATAAAGTAATTATGGATTGGTTGTCCGAAGAATTCAGGAAGGATATGCCTACCATAGATCTTCATAAAGATCCGATGGCCTGGCAGCGTTTGAAAGAAGCTTCTGAAAAAGCAAAGATCGAATTGTCTTCTTCCCAGGAAACAGAGATCAACCTTCCTTATATTACGGCTATTGACGGTGTGCCTCAGCATCTTGTACGTAAGCTGAGCCGTGCTAAATTTGAACAACTGGCCGACAGCCTGATCGAACGCACCCTGGAACCTTGCCGTAAAGCGTTGAAAGATGCCGGTATGAATACTTCAGAAATAGATGAGATCATCCTGGTAGGAGGTTCTACCCGTATTCCTAAGATCCAGGAAGTGGTAGAAAAATTCTTCGGTAAAAAACCTAACCGCAGTGTGAACCCTGATGAAGTAGTGGCGATCGGTGCCGCGATTCAGGGCGGTGTACTGACCGGTGATGTTAAGGACGTTTTATTGCTGGATGTTACGCCTCTTTCCCTGGGTATCGAAACCTATGGCGGCGTGATGACCAAATTGATCGAGTCCAATACCACCATTCCTTCTAAAAAGAGTGAGACTTTCTCCACAGCCAGCGACAACCAGCCCAGTGTAGAAATTAATGTATTGCAGGGAGAGCGTCCGATGGCTAATCAGAATAAATCGCTGGGCCGCTTTATCCTGGACGGTATTCCTCCTGCACCACGTGGTGTGCCCCAGGTAGAAGTGATCTTCGATATTGATGCCAATGGTATCATTCATGTGACGGCTAAGGATAAAGGTACCGGTAAGCAACAAAATATCCGTATCGAAGCCGGTAGCGGCCTGAGCAAGGAAGAGATCGAAAAAATGAAGAACGAAGCCAAGGCGAACGAAGAATCCGATAAGAAGATCCGGGAGCAGGTAGAAAAACTGAATATGGCGGACAGCCTGATCTTCAATACCGATAAGCAATTGAAGGATTACGGGGATAAGATCCCGGCGGACAAGAAAGAGCCGATCGAAGCTGCGTTGAATAAACTGAAAGAAGCTCATAAAAACCAGGATCATGAAGCTATAGATAAAACTATGGAGGAATTGAATACCGCCTGGTCTGCTGCAAGCGAGGAGATCTACAAGGCCGGCCAGGAAGCCAATGCCGGAGGACCACAAGCCCAGGATGCAGATGCTTCCAGCCAGGGTAACGCTAACCCTGCCGACAGCAACGATAACGTAGCGGATGCCGATTTTGAAGAAGTGAAATAAAAGTATATACGCTTAACTGAAAAGCCATAAACGTGAGGAGCGTTTATGGCTTTTTGCATTTCCTTTATCGAAGGGACAGGGCTGCCTGTTTTACGGTAACGCCGGCCGGGTATCCTTCAGCCGGCAGAACGGGATCAAAAGTAGGATTCCATTTCCTTTTGGTAATCAGCGGCCGCTTTTGCTGCCTGATCGGCATAGTCCGGGCCTTGTCCTGCAAAAATAATACCACGGCTGACATTGACGAGGATACCTATATCTTTGTTGATGGCTGCCTGGGCCACGGTAGCCAGGTCGCCCCCCTGGGCGCCCACACCGGGGATCAGCAGGAAATGATCGGGGATGATCTGCCTGACTCTTTCCAACTGCTCTTTACGGGTAGCCCCTATGACAAACATGGTATTCTCTATCGATCCCCAGGAAGCGCAGGTTTGCAGCACTTTTTCATAGAGCAACCCGTCACCGCTGGGCTGTAGC
>CAZFKK010000254.1:0-4643 GCA_964519735.1 uncultured Taibaiella sp. | reverse complement strand
CATCGCTGCCCTGGGTGTTATTACTGCCGGCAATCAACTGGATGCATCCAACCCGGCTGCATCCATATTCAGGTTAGCCAGTGGTGATCTTGGTTACAAATTATTCGGACTGGTAATGTGGTCTGCAGCGATTACCTCAGTAGTGGGCTCCGCCTTTACTTCGATCTCCTTTGTAAAAACCTTTCATCCGACCCTCCAGCGGCTCAGCCGGTATATCATCATCTGCTTTATTGCCCTAAGCTGTATCCTCTTTATGATGATCGGCCAACCCGTTAAAACACTTGTTGCCGTAGGAGCCCTTAATGGCCTGATCCTTCCCGTCTCCCTGGGCATCATGCTGATCGCTGCCTACCGGACAAAAATCATCAGCAATTACAAACAACCTTTACTGCTCACTGTTTTAGGTATTCTCGTAGTCCTTCTGATGACGTGGATGGGCTATGGTACTATTAGCGAACTCTTAAGTACCTAGTTAATAGTTCAAGCCTCTAAAACAAAGAACTCGTTGGGTGCAACGTATTCCTTCAAAAGCCATTCAGCAACCGATCATGAATATTCTTTTCATTACAGCCGCACTACTCACAGGAATTATGGCTTCCTGGATTATTCTTTATTTAAGTAATAAAGCCCATAAGGTTTCCAAAACAGAGTACGAGTTATTAAAGACGCATTTCAATGAAACCAACCTGCAATTAAAAATTACGGAAAACAGGCTGTCCACACAATTACAAGACTATTCCAGGCTACAGGCCCGTTTGGACCTCAAAGAAAATGCACTTGCTGTGCTACAGGCAGAATCCGCCTCCTTAGGAACAATTATCAGAAATAACGAAGCTCAGATTGACCATCTGGCTGAGGAAGCAAACGTCCATATCCGGCACAATACCGCCCTTCAGAACGAGGTTAATCAACTAAAACAGGTGATTGCTGAAGAAAAAGCCCGGGGCCATTCTTTAAAGGACAATATCAATAACTTAATAGAAAACAACCAGAAACAAGCCGAACAAATAATCCAACTGACGCATCTGAACAATAACTTAACTGCAGAAAAGAGTACCTTATCGGCCAACAACCTGGCATTAGCAGAAAGATTAGGCGACCAGAAACAGGAAATGGCCAGCATTCAAAAAACGGCTCACCTGCAATTCGAAAAAATAGCCAACCAGATCCTGGAAGAGAAATCAGGACGGTTTACTGCCATGAACCAGTCAAACATGGAAGCCTTATTAAAACCGCTGGGAGAAAACATCGACCAGTTCCGGAAAAAAGTAGAAGAAACTTATGACAAGGAATCCAGGCAGCGGTTTTCTCTTGAAGAGAAAGTCAAAGAGTTGGTAGAACAAACCAATAAGATCAGTAAGGAAGCCAATAACCTGGCAACAGCGCTTAAAGGCCAGTCAAAGAAACAAGGGGACTGGGGCGAAATGATCCTGGAAAGTATCCTGCAACAATCCGGCCTGGTCAAAGACCGGGAATACTTCCTCCAGCAGACCCTGAAAAATGAGGAAGGGAAAAACCTGCGGCCGGATGTACTCATTAAGCTACCGGATAACCGGGTGATCATTATTGATGCTAAAGTATCCCTTGTCGCTTATGACCGCCACAACGCGGCTGACACCAAAGAGGAACAAAGGGTACAACTTGCAGATCATTTAAAATCATTTTATGCACATATAGACAACCTGCATAGCAAACAATATGATCATCACGAGCATTCATTAGACTTCACCATGATGTTTGTCCCTATTGAACCTGCCTACCTGTTATCCATTCAGCATGATGCTGAGCTTTGGGCATACGCTTACTCCAAGAGGATCCTGCTGATCAGCCCTACCAATTTAATAGCTTGCTTAAAATTGATGGCCGACCTATGGAAGCGGGAGATGCAAAGCAAAAATGCAATGGAGATTGTGAAACGAGGAACATTGCTTTACGAAAAATTAGTATCCTTTGTGACCACGTTTGAAGATGTGGGCAAACACCTGCACAAGGCACAACTTACCTATGATACGGCCAGGACACAATTAAACCAGGGAAGCGGCAATGTGATCGGCCAGGCCATGAAACTTAAAAACCTGGGACTAAAGTCCAGCAAAGAAATCCCTGAACTGTTATAGGATGTTTTTGACAAGACACGACCCTATTCCTTCATTTTGGCCTTCTTCTTTACCAGCAACCAGGTTTCTCCGGCCAGAGCTATCAAGGCGATCAGTACGCAGACCTTCCATAGCGGGAAAGGGTTGGCTGCCCTGCCCCAACCCTGTTGTTGCACCTGCTGGTCATCGAGCCACTGTATTTCCGATGGTTTTACCGCTCCGGTCACCTCATCCTTAGTGGCATAAGAGAGCTCCGATTCTGCCCTGTTGGCGTTCAGTGCTATCCAGGTACTATCCGTTGCAGATTCATGGTCCAGGTAATAAAAACCTGCCTTTTCTACAACATTTCCTGCAAAGATCTCCATACCGCTTCCGGAGGGGCGTTGTTCAGGGATGACATCCAGGCCCTCCCCTTTCAGGTGCCATACTTTTCGTTCGTCCATACCTTCAGCCGGCAACCAAACGGGTTGCTGACTGCCGACAGGCAAGGCATAAATATTGCTTCCCCCGCCCTGCATCGCCATTTTATACAATACCGGAGCAAAATAATAACTCAGGGCGAAGTTAGAGCTATAGTCATCTATTGAGGTAGCGCAGAGGTATAATTTCCCCTTGAACAGGGAATACTCTGCCAGGAAAGGCCGTCCATCCCTGAAACTCATCAGCGCCTGTTGATTGGCATTGATAGCCGCATCTATAGGATAGCGTCTTGCCGTAACGGGCAATTGCATGGATTCCTGTACTTTTTCAAATAAGTCATTAAATAAAGGATGCATCTGCTGCAGCGACACCACCTGCTGCCTGGAGGTATCTTCTCTACCCAGCGTGATCGCCCCCCAGGTTTGTAAAGCCTGGTTGAAAGCCTCTGTCTGCACCACCTTCCCGGGAAATAACAATACGTTCTGACCTCTTTGCAAAGCTTCCTTCACCGCAACTTCCAGGGGTGGTGTAAGGACAGATATATTTTGTAAGATGATCAGGTTATAGCCTGGCCATTCTTCCTTTCTAACAGCGCCTATGGGTTGCTGTTTTACCCGGAAACCTTCCTGCGTAGTAAAGGCTGTTTGCAGATAAGGCACAGGTCCCTGATCTGAAACAATCAAAACCGATAACTGGGGCCTGGTCCGGGCAGCGATCCTGAAGGTATCATCGAAGCTGAGCGGGTGATCTTCCACGGCAATTGCCATATGCTGCCAACCCGGTTCATTCAATTGTAAGGCAAAGGTATCCCTCCACAAAGTATCGGGTTGGAGTGTTGCTGTACTTACAGCTCTTACCTGGTTTCCGACACTGATACTCAATGCCGTCGTTCGGGCAGTAGCCTTGCCGCTTTGCCGGAGCACAACTACCAGGTCATTGGGCTGCCTGGTATCCAGTACCGGTGAGATAAAATAAGCAGTATCTACATAAATGTTGCCGGCTGCAGCCGCCCGGGCGGGGTAAATATACAAACGGGACTGTCCGGGCAATGGAACAGGATCGCCTGTCTGCGGTAAAAAAGTGTTTTTTTGCAAATCTGAAAACAGGTAAATAGCCCAACGCTCCCTCTTTTCGTTGTTGCCTGCCGCCTGGATGCTGTTCATGATTTGTCGCAATGAAGAGGACCTGGAAACCGGCTGAATGCCTGAAAGAGCTGCCAGCGCCTCTTTCCTGGAAAGCGGTCTTGACCCGGCATGCCGGTCATTGCTCAACACCAGGAACCTGGCTTCGGTACCGGAATTACTGATCAGATCTTTAGCCCTGGCCTTGACCTTTTGCAGCAGAGACTCCTGCCCTTCTCCTACGGTCATACTATAAGAATTATCAATACAAACAACCACCACAGTCGGTTGCTCCTCTTTGGATCGATTTCCGGTATAAGGCTGGGCAAAAGCGACTACCAACGCTGCCAGGAACAACATTCTCAAGAGCAGTAATCGCCAGTTCCGGATCCGGGACTGCCTTTTGGTGGACAACTGGATATTACGCAGGAAACGCGTATCCGGAAAGGGAATACGCTTGAATTTACGTAAATTAAATAAATGGATGAGCACGGGAATCGCCAGAGCGAGGCCTGCTAACAGAAACAAGGGAAATAAGAAGCCCATAGGGCGAAAATAGATAAAAATGGGTTATAAAAATCAGTAAGCAGCCTATTTAGGTACAATTCACTATACAGGAACGGCTTCTGACGGAACCTCATGGTTAGCTTAACTCTTTTACCTATTTTTGATGCCATGCTCGGTAAATATTTTCATTGGAAAACCTATCTTGTCATCGTTGCCCTTACCATTGTCGGGATCGCCCTGTTTTATTTCAACAGGGTGGCTGATGAAATGGCGAAGGAGGAAGGGAAAAAGGTAAATATCGTATTGGAAGCGATCAGGACGGTAGCTAATGCACCGGCTACGTCTAAGAATGACATTACCCTGGCCGCACTCGTGATTACAGAGAGTACCACCATACCTATGATTATTGCCGATGCTGAGGGGAATATCCTGAACCATATGAACCTGGACTCCACCAAACTCGAATCGGTGCCCCAATACCTGGAAAGGAAACTGGAGG
>CAZFKK010000253.1:0-4664 GCA_964519735.1 uncultured Taibaiella sp. | reverse complement strand
TAAGTACACAGAGATAAATACTTTTGACTTTGTGAGCAATATATTTTAAAGACTGCACAGCGCTTATTCCTTTTTTCCTCCCAGGTGCTGGGCCAGAAATTCCTCCATAGCCTGGTAGAATTCAAAACGATTCTCTTCATTATGGAATCCATGACCTTCATTATCTTTCACTAAGTATTGTACCTCTATGCCCCGCTTCTTTAAGGCAGCCACCATTTGGTCACTTTCATCTACATTCACACGGGGATCTTTAGCGCCCTGGGCAATGAATAGCGGGCATTTTATCTGATCCGCATGAAATACCGGACTATTGGCCTGCAACATTACACTATCGTCCTCATTAGTCGGATCTCCCACCATTTCATACATCATCTTTTTAAATGGCTCCCAATAAGGGGGGATGGTATTCATAAACGTAAATAAATTGGATACACCCACATAATCTATGGCACAGGCATACAGATCAGGAGTCTTGGTAATACCGGACAAGGTAGCATAACCACCATATGATCCACCATAAATAGCTATACGTTTAGGATCTGCAATACCTTCTTTAATCAACCAGTTTACACCATCAGTGATATCATCCTGCATAGCCTGGCCCCATTGTTTGAAAGCAAGCTCCATAAATTCACGGCCATATCCTGTAGATCCTCTGAAATTCATTTGCAGAACGGCATACCCCCGGTTGGCCAGAAACTGAACCTCCGGGTTAAATCCCCAGTAGTCCCTGGCCCAGGGCCCGCCATGCGGGTTGATCACCACCGGCAGGTTTTTAGAAGCGCCACCTTTGGGCAGAGTCAGATAGCCATATATTTTCTTCCCATCCCGTGAAGTATAGGTAACGGGCTTCATATCTGCCATTTCATCACGATCCAGCCAGGGACTGATATCCGTTATTTTTTTTAACTCTTTCTTATTCCGGTCGTAATAATAATAAGCGCCACTGGTTTTGTCATCATAAGTGATGATCAAAAATTTATCTTCATTTTTATTAGAAGAAGCGATACCAAATTCAAGATCCTTATCAAACAATTGACGCATTTCAGTACGCCTGTTTTCTGACTCCTTATCCAGGAAATAGTAATCTGTCTTATCCTGGGTAAAGAAGACCGCTGTAGGCACCTTACGTTTACGGGAATATCCTATCCCTCTCACATCTACAATATCATTTTGGTACAATTCGGATATTTCTTTCTTGTTGACCAGGTCAAATCGTACCGCTGCAGCTTTATCCCTTCCGATATTACTCACTGCATAAATAATTGTCGGATCCAGGGGATCAAAAAACTGGGGAGCCAATGATTCTTTGAAGTTAGTAGTGATCACTTCTTTAAAGTCTTCCGTTTCATCGGAACGATACAAGAGGGTCGTATTCACACCATCTGAAGTTGAGGCGATCAATAACCTGCCCTCATGGTTGGTCTGCCAGGAAGTAATATTCCCTGGATTTTCATAGAGTAATTCAATAGCCCCAGTATGCACATTCAGGCGATAAGGGTCACTTACCTGGGGGTTCCTTTTATTTAGTCCTACGATCACATAGTCTTCCTGCTCGGGGAGATCATCGATGATAGTAACCCGGACTTTATCAAAAGGCGTCAGCTCCTTATCATTACTTCCATCAATATTTACTGCATACAGGTGGAAATCCTCGTCACCGCCATTGTCTTTTAAGTAGGCGATACGGTTGTTATTTGCCCAAAAATACCCGGCAATGTCCCGATCCTCAAGAGTTGTAAGCCGTAGCACAGGATTTTCTTCATTTCCCATTTTTTGAACAAATATGTTCATACGGCTTTTGTAGGGGGCCATAAAGGCTATATATTGACCATCAGGAGATAATTGATAGCTACTTTTTTCAGCGTTTCTAAAGAAATCCCTCATAGGAATTAATTTGCCGGAATATTGCTCATTCATGGATATTTTTGATTTATGTTGCACTTGTGCGTTTGTAATTGCAAAGCTACTAAGAAGCGTAGCCAATGCCATAGATTGAAAAATAGTGTATTTCATTTACGGAGATTAAAAAAAGTAAAAATAGTAAGAATAAATCCTACATTATTCCTATCAATGCCATTAAATCTATTGAGGGTAACATTATCCAGCCAGACATGGATAAAGCTGGAGATCCCAGCGGATAGTAACCTTCCGGGAAATTTTAAGTAATTGAAGAAAAAAGAACAGAAGTAGTGCCCTTTCTGGTACAGTTCTCTATCAAACAGGTGACAAAACGGGTTCATCTTCATTTACCTGATTAAGGTTATATTCCCCCGATAATCTTCGAACTGACCATTATCATAATTTATTTCGACCTGGTAGATGTACACGCCGGGAGGTTGTTCCCTGCCATTAAAACGACCATCCCAACCCCGGCCTTCAACCCCGGAAGTTTCATACACCATCTGGCCCCAACGGGTATATATTCTCATTTGAAAAGTCCTTCCTCCATTGGTCAATAACTGTCTGGGGAAAAAATAATCATTGACACCATCTCCATTAGGTGTAAACGCATTCGGAATATCTGTAAAACAATTCTTCTTTACGCTTATACTTTCTGTATTTACACAACCCTTTTCCGTTGTTATGCTTAAAGTATAATCCCCATCATGCCGGATCTGAATGTATTTTGTGGTATCCCCTGTGCTCCAATGGTAACGATAACCGTCCACATGCGGGTTAAGGTTACTTAAGGATAAAGGCACTCCGCCTATACAAATGCTGGTATCCTTACCCAAATTAATCCGCGGCAACGGATATACCGTAATAGTATCGGCAAAAGAAACAGAAGGGCAGGCAGGATAATGTGCGGTCACCATTAGCGGCATGCTACCGGTCTCATCCCATGCATATTTAAAGACTTCCTTAGAAGAAGCCTTAATGCTGCTATCCCTGTTTATATTCCAATGCAATTCAAGCGTAGCACTATCTGTCTTGGGGCTAATCATAACCGATTCCCCCAGGCAAATACGATGATGGTCCACAGCAAAGCTGATAAAAGAGTTTCTCCTGGACATATCTATATCAATGCGCACAGATTGAGCTGAATCTGTACATCCCGGATAAGTAGCCGTTACCTGGTAAACCGTATTACTTTGAGGAGTAGCCAGGATATGATGAATACCTGTATCCAAGGATAATCCTTCAGAAGGGGTCCATGAATACTGATACCTGTCATCTCCCAACACCGCAAGGGTTATCGTATCTCCGATACAAATAGTGGTATCCTTATTCAACAGAGCAAACCCTTTTAGAACATTGACCCGCACTGTACCCATAACTCTACATTCCGGTTTCACAGCAGAACTTAAAGTGATATCGTAAACAATATCACCACCGGGCACACAAACAGGATCCGGAATAACGCTATTATCCAGGTAAGTTGGCGGAGACCATTGTATATTGTATCCCCCGGATACACCGCTTACTTCGGCCTTCAAGTGGACCGGGTTATTCATACAAGTCGTTATGTTATCTTCAGGAAGCGACAGCGCTGGCTTAACCACATCAAAAGACATGCGATCACTCAACAGTTGTTCTTCCATGCACAAACTAAGCAGCGTATTACCATCAGTTCCTGTTTTCGGTCTTAAACTATAGGCACCCGCCGCTAAAGGTTGATCCAGCGTTAAAATAATATAATCCGTGTACCCATTAGAGCTACCACAATTGATCCCATAGGCGCTTTTTATATTGGCTAAAGGAGGAAACAGCTGAAAATCTGATCCGTCAGCAGCAATAGAACTACATTGTACATGAGCGTCCATGTAAACATGTAACGTATCTGCAGTACCACAGGCAAATTCCACAGTATCATATCCAGGAGGGCCATCCGTAACAAAAATAGCTGTTGTCCCGGTAAAATCTATAGTAAAACCGGAACTAGGCCCGCCTCCGGCGCCAAAGTTGTTGATCATGATGAGGTAAATATCTCCTGCAGCGGCATCGATCTGCTTCAGAAAATTACTACCGGAAGTTCCTGCCGGCACGAATGATAGCGTGGAAACCGTATTTAAGCCAATAATAGGGCCTTCGTAATTCCCTCCGGAACTTAAATTATTATTGAAATTGCAGCGCACCACATCAGACGACCGGATACTGTCACAATGCTTACCTGTCACATCAACCACAGCAAAATCATAATCATCCAATGTATTCACAGGATCAAGCGTAAAGACAATAGATCCTGCGATTTTCACTTCTACCCTGATCCACACTGAATTGGCTTCTCCGGAGGAACAAGGAGTTCCGGGAAGATCGCTCTTTTGCCCTATCTTTTGATAACTATAAGGCGTATAAAACCTGTTTCCACATAGCCGCAAAGCATGACAAGCATCCTGTTCCGGTTGATCAGCAGGCAAAAGCTGTGCCATAGCGGGAGTTATGAAGAAAGACGCCCACAATACAAAAAAACAGGTAACCTTGACTTTCATCAAACAATATTACATAAAAATCTACAGAATAGTAAATTTCCCCCTCAAGACAATGCCTGGCGTATTGGAACCCGGTTTCTGTTTTCTAAGGTGTATTAGCCGTGATGGATGTATATCATCCTTTCTGGAGTTATACACATAAAAAAACCCTTTCAACTTAGTGTTGAAAGGGTTTAGAATAAATATGGCAGCTACCTACTCTCCCGGAGTTAACCAGTACCATCGGCCATG
>CAZFKK010000252.1:721-4678 GCA_964519735.1 uncultured Taibaiella sp. | reverse complement strand
CTTAACCAGCTACTGGTACGTTCCACCGATTCTCTATGGTTACAAAAAATGATCATAGGGCGGTTGCCTAACTGGCAAACCAGCAGGAAAAGCGCCGATAGTTTATCCCTGTCTGGCGCCCGCAACCATTTTATAGCCAGGCCGTTAGAAGCAGTTTCTTCTTCTGTGAGAAAGTTGAGTTGTATCGGGTCGTTAAGCCCGATAAATTCAGGAATTTCCGCGGCAGCCGTAGCAGAGGTCAATATGCGCTGCTCCAGCGAAGGTATTGACGTTACAATAAATTCCATTTCTTCTACAAAGCCCAGCTCCAGCGTCTTGTCAAATTCATCCAGTACGAGGGTTTTTACCGCATCCGGCAAAATATTGCTGCGCCGGAGATGATCTGCCAGGCGGCCCGGGGTACCGACCACTACCGCAGGAGGCTGCAAGAGGTTATTTTCTTCAATCTCTCTCTTATGTCCTCCATAACAACAGGTTATCTTGTACCCGGTGCCCATTTGTTTAAATACTTTTTCGATCTGCATCGCCAGTTCCCGGGAAGGAACGATGATCATTGCCTGGATCTGCTTGTTCTCTTCATCCAGGTTAGCTAACAGGGGGAGTAAAAAAGCCAAAGTCTTACCAGAACCCGTATTGGAGAGTAAAATAATATCCTTGTTTTTATCATTACTTTCTAAAGAAGCCTGCTGCATCTCATTGAGTGCGTCAATATTAAGCCGGGCCAGGATTTGATCTGTGGATATTTTAGGTTGCTGCATGGGCACAAAAGTACAATTTACAGAATTGTAACGCCTTGTTATTTTAACTCCTGTTCTTTGGGGCAGATCCGACGTTGCTCCTGCTGCAACAGGCTTTATGCGTAACAGGACCTAAATTTTAGCACCACTCTTGTCAACAAATTGCCCTTTCAATCATTATAGTAGTAGAAGTAGTGATTTCAATGCTTTCTACTACAGGCCATGTTACCCCGGGAACGAAAATATATAAGGGATTGGGAGCAAAAACAGAGTAAAGGAAAATGGCGTTACCTGTTTTTATCAACAGCAGTATGGGGCAGCATCATTCCCGTAGTCATTGAGGCATTTAAGCTGGCTGCCAAAGGCGCCTTGAGCTGGAAAAACATCAATGCCCGGGTATTTGTTATGGATTTTTTGTATATATGGCTGGGCTATTGTATGGCCTGCTTTTGCCTGGCCTGGATCATGTGGCACCTGGCCCAAAGAAAATACCTCGAATTCAAACGAAAACAGAAGTAACGCCCCGTACCTGCTTACCTTTCTAATTTCATATGCCAATACTTTCATCTCTGCCTGCAGTCGCTTATCTTTGCAGGCTATGGAATCCTTGAAAGCACGTATAGAAGCTTATAGCAATGAGATAGCGCAGATCATTCCTGCCAATGCAGATGAATTGGAGGCCTATCGTATCCAATATTTAGGAACAAAGGGCATTGTCAGGGAAGTCTTTACTACCATGAAGGATATACCCGGCCCACAAAAGAAGGAAGCCGGCTTACTGCTTAATGCCTTCAAGCAAAAAGCAGAAGCTCATTACGAGCAATACAGCCATTTACAACATACCGCAATTCAGGGGGCCAGGCTTTTGGACCTATCCCTTCCCGGCAGCCCTATCTCCCAAGGCACACGGCATCCGCTGCGCCTTGTGGAAAACAGTATCGTCGATATCTTCGGGCGTATCGGATTCGATGTCGCTGAAGGGCCCGAGATAGAAGACGACTGGCATAATTTCACAGCATTGAATATGCCGGCAGATCATACAGCCAGGGATATGCAGGATACCTTTTATGTAGCACAGGATCCTGATTGGCTTTTGCGGACCCACA
Organism: uncultured Taibaiella sp.; assembly: GCA_964519735.1. Classification (GTDB taxonomy): domain Bacteria; phylum Bacteroidota; class Bacteroidia; order Chitinophagales; family Chitinophagaceae; genus Taibaiella. The sequence continues at coordinate 2,835 of CAZFKK010000252.1, read as the reverse complement.
CCTCTTCTGTTCAGGCAAGGGTGCTGGAAGAACAACAATTGCCGGTAAGAGTGATCTGCCCTGGGCGGGTATACAGAAATGAAACGATCAGTGCAAGGGCTCATTGCTTCTTTCATCAGTGCGAAGGATTATATATTGATAAGAAGGTGTCCTTTGCGGACCTGAAACAGACTTTGTATTATTTCGTAACGGAAATGTTTGGAGAAGGCACCCAGGTACGTTTTCGCCCTTCTTACTTCCCCTTTACGGAACCCAGTGCAGAAATGGATATCAGTTGCACCGTATGCGGGGGCAGCGGATGTAATCTGTGTAAGCATACCGGCTGGGTAGAGATCCTGGGCTGCGGTATGGTACACCCGGATCTGCTTAAAAATTTCGACATTGATCCGGAACAATACAGCGGATTTGCCTTTGGTATGGGCGTAGAGCGTATTACACAGATTAAGTACCAGGTAAATGATTTACGTTTATATTCCCAGAACGATCTGAGGTTTTTGAAGCAGTTTATTGCTGCTCAATAACCTTATTATTCACTTTTAACCAACAGGATTTTTGATACTTGTTACAGGCGCCAGCGGCTTTTTAGGTCGCCATCTATTACAGGCTCTAGCGAAGCAACCTCTGCCGGTCAGGGCCTTGTATCATCAAAACAAGCCTGAGACAAGCGCTCCGGGGGTCCATTGGTTATCTTGTGACCTTAATGACATCTTTGCCGTAGAAGAAGCTATGCAAGGCATAACCCGGGTGTACCATTGCGCAGCTATGGTATCTTTTGATGCCCGGTCTAAAGAATTGCTGGTACAGAATAATGTAGCTGCCACAGCTAATGTGGTCAATGCCGCTTTGGAAATGTCGGTAGATAAATTGATTCATGTAAGCTCCATTGCTGCCCTGGGTCGTCCGGCAAGGGCTGGCGGAAACCCGGCGATGCTGATCAGTGAGGAAAGCCATTGGGAGGAAAGTGCGCTTAATTCTACCTATGCCGAAAGCAAGTTCCAATCGGAAATGGAGGTATGGCGTGGTATGGCAGAAGGCCTTGATGCCGCTATAGTCAACCCTTCTATCATGCTGGGAGAAGGAGACTGGAACAAAGGCTCAGCACACCTCATGAAGATCGTATATGACGAGTTTCCCTGGTACACCGGGGGCATCAATGGTTGGGTAGATGTAAAAGATGTGGTCCGGGCAATGGTGCTGTTAATGAATAGTAAAATAAAAGACGAGCGTTTTATCATCAATGGAGGGAACTATGCCTATAAAGATGTTTTTACCCGGATGGCCATTGCGTTACAACGAAAACCGCCGCACAAAAAGGCAAGCCCATGGATGACGGAAATCGTGTGGCGCATGGAAGTACTTAAAAGCAAATGGGGGAATAAACCGGTGACCATCACCAAAGAGACCGCCCGCACAGCACAGGCCCAATGTCATTACAGCAGTGATAAATTGTGCCGGCAATTTCCTGACTTCAGGTACCATAGCCTTGCAGCAACCATAGAACGAATGGCTGCCTCTTTTTTAAAAGACCTTCACCAATAGTCCGGCAAGCGCATTTTTACAATTCCGGCATAAACGAGGATACATACGCCAACCATTAATATCCTATTTTCCTGGCCGCTGGCGCTCCTTTAACGTTAATTAACCACATTTGGGCGGCGATTAACCTAGTCCTGATCCAAGGGTAGTTAGCTTTGCAAATTCCGGCACACGAGGACGCGTGCCGGATATAGATGATAATGATCCACAAACAAGATAATAAATTGATAATAGCCTTCATTTGCCTTAACAAACGGCAGGAATCATCTATATTTGCCACCAAATTGCAATTTTAATTTTATGTTTTATTCCTTTGTTACGAAGCTTGCTTCCCCCTGCCTGGTCGTTGCGGCCTTATTGACCGCTCCCATGGTCAGTGCTCAGAATCTCGATCAAAATCTGCCCTTGGACCCTAAGGTAACTATTGGCAAATTGGAAAACGGATTGACCTATTATATAAGGCCCAACAATAAACCTGAAAAAAAGGTAGAGTTGCGACTGATCGTCAATGCAGGCTCTATCCTGGAAGATGATGACCAACAGGGATTCGCACATTTCCTCGAACACATGGCATTCAA
>CAZFKK010000252.1:0-711 GCA_964519735.1 uncultured Taibaiella sp. | reverse complement strand
TTATGGAGCATATGAATTTTAATGGTACCAAGAATTTTCCTAAAAATGAACTGGTCGGCTTCCTGCAATCCATAGGCGTGGAGTTTGGCGCTGACCTGAATGCTTATACCAGCTTTGATGAAACCGTTTATATCCTTCCTATACCTACGGACAAACCGGGTAACCTGGAAAAAGGCTTTCAAATTCTGGAAGACTGGGCACACAATGCCTTAATGACCGATGCAGACATTGATAATGAGCGGGGTGTCGTATTGGAAGAAAGCCGTAGTGGTAAAGGTGCGGATGATCGCATGATGCAACAATACCTGCCACGACTCTTTGCCGGCTCCCAGTATGCCCACCGGCTGCCTATCGGCAAAGATGATATTTTAAAGAACTTTAAATATGACGCTGTCCGGCGCTTCTACAAAGAATGGTACCGGCCGGACCTGATGGCAGTTGCCGTAGTTGGTGATATTACCGTAGCCCAGGCGGAAAAGCTGGTAAAAACCTACTTTTCAAGGCTGAAAAACCCGGAAAATGCCCCGGCCCGTAAAGTATTTGAAGTGCTGCCCTACACGGAGCCAGGCGCTATGGTGGTTACAGATAAAGAAGCTACTAACTATATGTTCCAGCTTGTGTTTTCTGCCCGTAAAGAAAAAGCTGATGTTACCCTTAGAGACTACCGTGCTTCAATGGTCAGGGACCTCTTTATAGCCGTCCTTAATCGTC
>CAZFKK010000251.1:0-4704 GCA_964519735.1 uncultured Taibaiella sp. | reverse complement strand
AGCCATAGTTTTCTATGCCGTTATTGATAAAGGAGGTGAAATTCACCAGGACTTTACCATTATCTGTATTGGCAGCAGACAGTTCATCTTCAACATAGAAACCATAACCATTAAAGCCGCTCACCACTGAATTTTTCAAATCCAAAGAAGCATTGTTGTTTAATACAATACCATGTTGAAAATCTTCATCCGGTTCGCAATCACAATGTAAGGGACCTAAAAAAGTGGACCGGTCGATGGTTACCAGGCCTTCCGGTGTGGCTTCAGCATCAAAAGGATTGTTTTCGATGTACACACTGTTTGTACCTGCAGCAGCTTTCAGGTCACAATCCTTATGTAAGGTCAACACCTCAGTAAGGTTGGCTACGGCGCCAAAGCTGATATAAATATCATTTCTGGCCGTGTTTTCTACATACAGATTGTTGATCACAGGGTGGCCACCCAGGATGCCTATGCCACTGCTGTCGGAATTGGTGATCTGGATGTGCTCCAGGGTAGTGCCGGAGCCGACACCCACCAAGGTGAGCGCATTAGCCATATAAGCAAGATTGGAAGGCCCGTTCAGGTAATGGAACTGTACATATTCCAGGCTACCCGAGCTATGGGTATTGTTGGACCCGGAGGTATGTGTATAAGAACAAGTCAAAGGTAGTGGGCTTTCGTTGACCACGGCGGCTCCTACGATCACCAGGCCGGCATTCGTTACGGGACCTCTACTCATGCCTGGTGTGGCTACGCTGGAAGTCATGATAATGGGTGCCATGGCGTTACCTACGGCTAGAATCTGAGCGTCCTCTCGGATCATCAGGATACTGTTGTTCTGGAATTCAATCACCGTACCCGACTCAATGGTCAGCGTACTGTTGTTGGTCACCTGCACACACTCGTCGATGAGGTACACCGTATCCCGGTCCAGGAGGCGGTTGCTGGTGATGTTGCCGGATAGGGTCGCTACCGGGGTACAATGGGGTTGCGCCTGGGCCACCAGGCCCGCGCAGACTATCATTAAGATAGCTAAGAATTGTTTTACCATGTTGAAATTTTAAACATAAAATTTAACTGATTAAATGAATGATCGCCGGATCAGGGACCGGTGGCCCGGGTGGGGGAGACTTACAAAAGCTCCCCCATCGCGCAGGCGGGTGTAAGCTACGCCGTAGCCTGAGGAGCAACCTTTTCGGTTGATGATAAAAGAGGACCCCTCGATTTTGGCTTTTCGGTTTTATGAGGAACATGTTTTTTCTGTTGTCGGTTAAATAGAAGACAAAGCTTGTGTTTTATTTTGAGAACAAGCGATTGAATTCAATCGCTTGTCAAAGTTTTAAAACACTTATTTTCGGCCACATTATTTAACTGTTTAAAAGAGTAGTACATGAAACAAGTTTTAGGTAAGGGTAATAAGGGTAAAAGATACCGGATAGCTTTCCTGGAAGACCACGATTTATTGCGGGAAGCGATGATCAGTTCTCTGAAATCCGAGTATAATATCTCTGCAGTGATATCCGAAGGAGAAGGGACGGCCTTTCTCCAAAGGCTGGAACAACTGGAAGAACTCCCCGACCTTTGCGTGGTAGATCTGTTGATGAAAGGGATGAATGGTATGGAAGTGATGACGGTCTGCAAGAAGAAATGGCCACAACTTAAATTCATTGTCCTGAGCGCTTATGGTTGGGATATCAACAACCTTCGTTGCCTTCGCCTGGGTGTAAAAGGATATTTTTCAAAGACGGTCTCTCTTGCTGTTTTGTATAATGGGATCGTGGACGTCATTGAGAAGGGCGCTATGTATTCCCGCTCTTTTGATGACGATTTGATCGAAAAGTCCAGGGAACTGCTGGAACTTGATGGTTTGACGGCTACGGATGCCAAGGTAATTAAAGGAGTGATAAAGTACCCTACGCTTGAAGAAGCTGCCTCCAGTTTGCATGTAACGCGTACTTGTCTGCAATCCCGAAAACAAAGGGTTTATAAGAAACTGCTTATTTCTACAAAGATGGAACTGATTAAAGCAGCGATTTGTTACGGAGTAATCTCCTTAGAAGAGCTGGACAACGACGATGCCCGGGATTAATCCATCTGTCTATTCATTTTTCTTTTGCTTAACCTAATAAACCCGGACAACTATGGCATGCCTGGACCAAATTTACAACACTTTACAGCATATCGGGCAATTGCTCGAACAGTTATTGGATAAGATCACTCATTTTATTATTGTGCAAGAGCAGAAGCCCTTCGACAATACACCGGAGGTATGGTTGAATGCTAATGAAGTGCGGCAACGCCTTCATATGAGTGAGCGCACTTATCACCGGCGCATTCAGGCGGGGTTATTGGTGGGAAAAATAGAAGTGGGCAGGAGATTATTCAGCCAGGAAGAGATCAGCCGGTTCATGCAGAAGGAACAAAACAGGAAATGGAAGCGGTCCTGATTTTGCCGGACTACTTTGCCATTTCGATGGTGTACTTTGTCATTTCGATGGACTTCGATGCGGTTCTGCCGGCCTTCGATAGTGCTTCGATAACCGCCGATGCCGCTTCGTCATTCATCACTGTTGCTTAGCCGTCCATCGATGCGCTATCGATAACCGGCGGTACCGAACTTCCGGTTATCAATGCCATTTGCCCAACCCCTGATGCGGCTTCGATAACCATCGAAGCCGTATTGCTGGCCATCTATGCCCTTTGACCTACCCCCGATACGGTTTCGATAACCCTCAATGAGGCATCGCCGGTCGTCGATGCCGTTTTTCCAATCCTCAATACGGTTTCTATAATCATTGATGCCGCATTCGCGGCCATCGGTGCTACTTACCCGATCCTAGGTAAGGTTTCGATAACCATCGGTGCCACATTGCCGGTCGTCTATGCCAGTTGACCCACCTCCAATACGGTCTCGATAACTATTGGTACCGCATTGCCGGTCATCGTTGCCATTTACCCAACCTTCAATACAGCTTCGATAACCCCCGATGCCTCATTCCCGGTTATCGCCACCCCGAAAGGGGTCGGCAAAATGCTCCCGTACGACATCTAAAGACCCTCTTTTTATCTCTTTTCAGTCATGCCTGCTGCCACAATACTGCCAATTACTGACATCGTAATGCCAATCACGGCCAAGCTTTGGCAGGAACTGCCGTCACCGCCTACTTTTGATTTTGAGTACAGGAGGTACCCCTTGCTCTATAGTTTCATCTTTTAAAATTAAACGGTATGATTACAAAAAGGTTTGCATTGGGTGGCTTCACCCATATTAAAGACGAAGAATTGCTGAGCCGCGCCAGCACTATTCTATTGGCTATGGCGGGCTCTGCTTTTTTTCCTGATCCCAATCCGGCGCTTGTTGATGTGGAAGCGCTCTTTGACGATTTCGCGGCAAAGTTGGCCGTGGCCCGGAAGAAAGGTAACCCCGAGGAAACGGTAGTCAAAAATGATAGCCGCCAACGCCTGGTGGTTAACCTAAGGCAACTGGCGCTCTATGTAACCACGGAGGCTAAAGGTAACCTGCAGGCGCTGCTGAGCTCCGGGTTTGAGTTATCCGGTTCCCCCAAATCCATAATACCACCAGTACTGGTGCGCGATGTGCGTTTAAGTGATGGTCGGCAAAGCGGGCAGGTGCGCCTGGATTTTGAAAAGCAGGCGCAGGCCCTGCTTTACGAATACCGTTATGCGCAGGAAGCCGCTACTCCTCAGGAGATGGTCTGGATAGAGCCCTCATTGGTCACTACCTCCTGCAGGAACAACATCCTGGCGCCATTGGTGCCCCTGACACGGTATTATGTACAGGTGCGAGCGGTGAATGCCTTAGGAAAATCCGAATGGAGCGAATCTGTATCGCATATAGGACGATAAGACAATGATAACCTGACCCTATTCTAGACAGGGTCGGGTTATTAGGATAAAACAGTTGTTAATCCATCACAATTTTAATACAAACAATCATGATCCCAACGATTAGTCTTTCCTTAGAACCCCTGGCGGTTCCGGAGACCGGCAAGCCGAATACGGATTTCTGGCTGGCAACTACGATAGCTGCGGCCCTGATCCTTTTTATGTACAGTGGTCCGGTGTTACGTCATGCCGATCCGGCGGCGGCCCCGGCGGATCCCGGTATTCTTAGTTTACTGCTGCTCGCTATACTGGCCTTACTGGCATTTGTCAGCATCAGCCAGTGGTTAATGGGCCTGCTCTGGCCTGTCTTTCGCGATTACCGCAAGTATCATTTTTCTTCTGACTTTAAATCCTTATTACCATGGCAAAAAATCGTTTGCTACCTCTTTACGTTTTTTATGTTGTTGTTTGCTTTTGTGTTTGGCCTGTCGGCCGTCCTGTAGCACAAACTTTTGTCATGCCGGATTCCGTAGTGCAAGAGCACTTCTCCTCTACACGCAACCGGCTCCGGCAGATTTATACCGCGGAGCTGGGTGTGCGGGAAGCCACCGGCCGTAATGATGGTGAACGGATAGAGGTTTACCTCCGGTATGTAGGCTTAGGCAAAGGCTATGAGTGGTGTTCGGCCTTTGTATCCTATTGTCATGGTCAGGCAGGTTGCCCCCGGCCCCGCAACCCCTGGAGTCCGGCCCTGTTTCCCCAGGCCAGGGTGATCTGGCAGCAAGGCAAAGTGCCGGTGCGCCAGCCTCAAGCCGGTGATGTCTTCGGGGTCTGGAACAACAGCCTGGGGCGTATCGCTCATGTCGGTTTTGTAGA
>CAZFKK010000250.1:3094-4724 GCA_964519735.1 uncultured Taibaiella sp. | reverse complement strand
AAACGATTGGTGAAAAAGTATATTTACTTAAGAATCTGACTGAATAGAGTTAAAATAAATTCTTTATAGGATAGGGGTTTATCGTATGATCCTTACCGTCAGGATCAGAACACTGCCGATGAGGGCGGGGACCACCAGGTTAAGAAACCAGATCAGGTAACTTGCGGCAAGCAGGGCCACATTATTGTCGCTGATACCGGTCTGCGTAAAAATCAAAGCAGCGATAAAGCCGCGCACACCAAGGTCGGCGATGAATAGGGAGGGAATGACGGTGATCATCCAGAACATAAGCCCCGAAATCCAGAAGCCACTGAACCAGGGCAGGGATGCTCCTAATACGTTGGCCAGGATGAGGAATTGAAGATTATAGATACAAAAGCGGATAAAGGACAATACCAGCAATTGTTGCAGATCCTGCCGGTTATAGCGTTTGAGTATCCTCAGGGACAAGGTGACCTTGCGTAACCAGGTCTTTCCTTCTGCCCATGTAGCAAATAAGTCGATCCGCAGGTAACAGAAAAGGAGCAGGCCGCAGGCTGCCAGCGCTCCAAGGAGAGTAATTAAGGTCCAGGTAGCGGGATAATAGATATTGAAGTACAAGAGGCCGATAATGCCAAAACCAAAAGTAATGATCGTCTGGGCTAGGTTGCCCACCAGGGTGGCAATAACTGCCCTGAGCTTATTTTTATCTTTCAGGTAAAGTATCCTGCCCGCAAAATCACCGATCTTGTTAGGGGTCACCAGGGCAAACGCAATACCTGTGAGGGTGGACGCGAAAGCTTTAATAAAGGGCAGGGGTTCTATTTTCTGAAGCAGGAACTGCCACTTTTTAGCCTCCAGCATCCAGTTGACCGGAGCCATCAGGGCCACCAGGAGGAGCAACAGGCTGCTGCCTTGCTGCCAGTGCACTTTGAGATCGGCCCATTGTGCTGCTATATTACCTTTAAGCTGCAACTGACGGTAGATGAGCCAGAGCAGTAATCCGAAGAGTATCGGGGCCAGAATATAGTTAAGCAGTATTTTTTTGGTAGCTTTGTTCACAGAAAAGATTTGATGATGTTGCGGGGCAAATTCCTTGTTTTTAGGGCAATTTCTTGCAAGATCTGATTCCTAACCCTTAATAGTTGATCCGCTTTGTCCATTATTCTTGGTATTGACCCTGGTACCGTAACTATGGGGTTTGGTATAATTTCCGTTGGCAAAAGTAAACTTTCTCTTGTCGAAATGGGGGTATTACATTTATCTAAACATAAAGATCATGGTCAGCGCCTGCATTTTATCTTTGAGAAGGTGAGCGCCTTAGTGCAGTTGCACCGGCCGGATGCGGTGGCCCTGGAGGCTCCCTTCTTCGGTAAAAATGTACAGAGCATGCTTAAGCTGGGCCGTGCCCAGGGGGTGGCGATTGCCGCAGCTATGGCTCATGGCAGTCCGACGATTGAATATGCTCCGCGAAAAATAAAACAGGCAATAACCGGTAATGGCAATGCTTCTAAGGAGCAGGTATGGAAGATGCTGCAGCGTCAGTTAGGATTTACCGAGGATCCCCGCTACCTGGATGCTACAGATGCTGTAGCTGTTGCGCTATGTCATCATTTCGAAATTCATTCCCCCCCGATCATCAGGGGGGAAT
>CAZFKK010000250.1:0-3084 GCA_964519735.1 uncultured Taibaiella sp. | reverse complement strand
GGGGGGGGCAAGACAGGGAGTAAGGGATGGGCGGCATTTGCAGATGCCAATCCGGGCAGGATTAAGGGCTAAAGAGGAAGGGCCGGTAGCTGTCGGTGCGATGCAGCAATAGTAAAATGTTAAAATATATACATATTGAATTTTGAAATTATCTTTTTGTTGAAGCCGGGGGCGAATGGGCTGTTGTTCAGGCTATTTGCATTTCGGGTACCAGAATAAAATTATTCCTGTAAAGAATTAATTACGATTTTTGCTCCTTAGAAAAATTTATGGCTAAAGAATTTAAAAGGTTATTGGTTACAGCAGCATTGCCTTATGCCAATGGGCCGGTGCACATAGGGCATCTTGCAGGTTGTTATCTCCCCTCTGATATTTTTGTACGTTACCAACGGGCGCAGAAACGTGATGTCCGGTATATATGTGGCAGTGATGAGCACGGAGTTCCGATTACGATACGCGCGATGAAAGAAGGCATCAGTCCCCAGGACGTGGTCGATCGTTATCATGAAATGATCAGAGACAGCTTTGCTCAAATGGGTATTTCATTTGATATTTATTCGCGGACTTCATCTGAGACACACCGGCAGACCTCACAGGCCTTCTTCAGGAAACTGTATGATCAGGGTCTTTTCGAGGAACGGGAGTCGGAACAGTATTTTGATGAAGAAAAGGATATGTTTTTAGCCGATCGTTACATTACGGGCACCTGCCCGGTTTGTGGTAATGAAGGGGCTTATGGCGATCAGTGTGAAAAATGCGGTTCTACCTTATCACCGGAACAGCTGATCAACCCGCGTAGCGCCCTGAGCCAGGCAGTACCGGTAAAACGTAAAACCAAACATTGGTATTTCCCTTTGAACCAATATGAAGATTTCCTGAAGGAATGGATCGTGGCTGGTAAGAAAGAGGAATGGAAGTCCAATGTATATGGCCAATGTAAAAGCTGGCTGGATAGCGGTCTGCAGCCCCGGGCGATGACGCGGGATAGTAACTGGGGGGTACCGGTGCCCATAGAGGGTGCGGAAGGAAAGGTATTGTATGTATGGTTTGATGCACCTATTGGTTATATCAGTGCCACGAAGGAATTGCTGCCCCAGGGTTGGGATGACTATTGGATGCAGGAGGATACGCAATTGGTCCATTTTATTGGAAAAGACAATATCGTATTCCATTGTATCATATTCCCTGCCATGCTCAAGGCACATGGGGGCTACGTATTGCCGGATAATGTACCGGCGAATGAATTTTTGAATATAGAAGGGGAGAAGGTGTCCACCTCCCGCAATTGGGCGGTATGGATCCATGAATACCTGAAGGATTTCCCGGATATGCAGGATTCCCTGCGTTATGTATTGTGTGCCAACGCTCCTGAAACCAAGGATAATGATTTTACCTGGAAGGATTTCCAGGACCGGAATAACAGTGAGCTGGTAGCTATCTTTGGTAATTTCATCAACAGGGCTATGGTCCTGATGCATAAATTGTGTGGCGGAAGAGTACCTGCTTTTCATGATGAACAGAAGGATGAGCTCGATTTGAACCTGATACGGGATATCCAACAGTCCAGGATAGCCATTGAGCAAAATATAGAACGGTATAAGTTCAGGGATGCTTTATTCGAAGTGATGGATATCGCACGCAAAGGGAATAAGTACATGCAGGAGAAAGAGCCCTGGAAACTGGCTAAGACTCCCGAGCTCCAGGAACAAAACCAGAAACTGATTGACAATTGTTTGCATATTTGTCTCCAATTGACGGCTAACCTGGCCATTTTTGCCAACCCCTTTCTTCCTTTTACGGCAAAGAAGATCTGTCATATGCTTAAAGTAGTGGATAAGATGCTGGCTTGGGAAAATGCGGGAAGAATGGACTTGTTAAAAACCAATTACCCGCTTCGTGCCCCGGAATTATTATTCCGTAAGGTGGAGGATGCGGAAATTGCTGCGCAAAGATTAAAACTGGAAGAAGGGCGTGTACAAACACCGGTTGTTGCAATCGCTGCTGAGGTAACCCCGGTGCTCCCGGAGATCAACCGGAAGGAGCAGGTTGAATTTGATGACTTTGCCCGCCTGGAATTGCGTGCAGGTACTATCCTGGCTGCGGAAAAGGTGCAGAAGGCAGATAAGCTGCTGAAGCTGGAAGTGGACCTGGGTTTTGAAAAAAGAACCATTGTTTCGGGTATCGCCCTGCATTACACTCCGGAAGAGATCATAGGAAAACAAGTGACGGTAGTGGCGAACCTTGCGCCCCGGAAGATGCGGGGCATAGAAAGTGCAGGTATGATCCTGATGGCTGAAGATACTGCGGGTAACCTGGTATTTGTAACACCTGAAAAGGCTGTAGCTGCAGGTAGCGAGGTAAGGTAGCATGGAGATTAAGAAGCTTTGATTAAATTATTGCGTTTAACCTGAGTTGAACTTATGAAGAAAAAAACACTTTGGTGGCTCGCCGGAATACTGGGGGGGATTATTGTTTTATTACTGCTTTTAAGAGGATGCGGTGCTATTGGAGGCGGAGCAGGATTAAAGGTAGTTATTGATACTGCTATAGAGCGTACAATTATAGAATCTGTAAGTGCCAGTGGTAAGATCTACCCGGAGACAGAAGTGAAAATAAAACCTGATGTCAGTGGAGAAATTGTAGCCCTTAATGTGGTAGAGGGGGATTCTGTATTTAAGGGGCAGTTATTGGTGAAGATCAATCCTACGATTTATAACTCTGCAGTGACCCAGGCGGAGGCGAGTATGAACCAAAGTCGTGAGGGGGTTGAGAATTACCGCAAGCTGGTTGCCCAGGCCAGGGCGCAACTGAACCGGGCTCAGGCAAATTACCAACGGAACAGGCAGTTGTATGAAGAAAAGGTGATCAGCCAGATGGAGTTTGAACAGTTAGAGAGCGACTACCTGGTGGCTAAAGCTAATTATGAAGCAACATTAGCTAATGTTTCCGGTGGGGAATATGGCGTCATGGGGGCCCGGGCCAATCTTTCACAGGCTAGTGAGAACCTGCGCCGTACCACAATTACAGCGCCTACCTCGGGCATCATCTCCCAGTTATTGTATAAGAAAGGCGAGCGGGTGGTGG